>JANLRW010000026.1:0-11581 GCA_031361925.1 Sphingomonadales bacterium | reverse complement strand
AGTCTGTTCTGCCAGCAATTTGCGCCGGACCATGACTGGGATGCCGATGAGGGCAAGGCAGCGGACTGCATCATTGACACCGTCGAAGCGCACGCCCCCGGCTTCCGCGCTTCCATATTGGGTCACCAAATCCTCAGCCCGCTCGGTCTCGAACGCAAATTCGGGCTGGCTGGCGGCGACATCATGCACGGCAATATGAGCCTCGACCAGCTCTGGGCGGCGCGGCCAGTGCTGGGACATGGTGCGTATCGCGGGCCGCTGAAAGGCCTCTATATGTGCGGAGCAGGTACCCACCCAGGCGGCGGCGTAACCGGCGCGCCAGGGCATAATTGCGCTCAGGAAGTCATCGCCGACAGCCGCTTTCTGGGCCACTGGCGGCGATAATGTCCGTCAAAATTCGCGCGAGAATTTCACTCCGATCAATCTTGGCCTGATCACCGTATCGTAAAACGCACCGCCCGTTGGCGTTGCCGGTGTGACGCCGGTACCGCAAACAGTTTCGAGGCACTGAACGCCGGTGCCGACAATCCCGTTCTTGTCGAACAGATTAGTCGCAAACAGGTCGATTTTCCAGACCTCGTCCTTGATCCCGACGCTGACATCAACCGTCGTATAGGCTGGCAAATTGCCCTTGATCGCGTTCTGCGCCGGTCGTAAATCGTTCCTGCGGCTACCGATATGGTTGGCCGCGAACTGGACATGACCGTCCCATTCGCCAACCGGGAATTCATAACGTGCAACCGCATTGCCCTTGAACTTTGCAGTGGTCGGCAGGCGCGATCCGGCAGGTGCCAGAAGCGAGTTAGAATCAGGAAGCAAATCATTGTCACGCTTGCTGTCTGGCAGCGGCAACGAACAGTCGAATTGCGGATTGGCTACTTGGCAGAAATCCCTTCGAATTTCTGCATCGTTATAACTAAAACCTGCATTGATCGAGAAACCGCCCTGACGGTAACCCACGTCCATTTCGACGCCGCGAATGCGTGCGATTCCCGCATTGCGAATTTCGGTCAGACCGTTGGCGCCGAGGAAGCTCAATTGGATATTGTTCCAGTCTTCCTGATAGACCGCGCCGTTCCAGCGGAAATCGCCGAAGGTAGTTTTCCAGCCAAGTTCATAGTTATCGAGTTCGTCGGCCGCATATGGCGGCAACGTTCCGCGACGGTTGATACCGCCTGGCCGAAACCCGCGCGACCAAGTTGCATATATCAACGCATCATCGCTGAACTTGTATGTTGCGTTCAGCTTGTGGATGAAACCGGTATCCGACGTCGATTTATCGACATTTGTACATGGGGACCCTGCGACGATCACAGGCCTGCCATTACACGCCGCTTCACCGGTCCCGTCGACCGCGAAATCCCCCAAAACAGGGTCAAATTTGTCTCCCGAATAGCCTGCGGCATAACCGAAGAAGCCTTGAAGAGAGTTTCTATATTTATAATAACGCAAACCACCGGTGAGCGTTAGTTTATCGGTAACATCGAAACTCGCTTCGCCGAACGCAGCATAATCACGGTCGACGCGGAGCTGTTTGGTCAGCCAGATATTACTGGCAGTGCCGGTCACGGTGATCGCGTCGGCGATATTGTCGATGATATAATTCTGTTCGATATTGTGCGACTGGCGCTGGTAGAACAGCCCGGCAATCAGGCGGAACGGCGCATCGGCGGGCGACGCCACCCTGAATTCGCCGAAGGTTTTCTTGTAGCGGTCGATGCCTTGGATATACTGGTTCGGATTGACCAGATTTCCGGCATTGTCATAGAAATAATTGCCGTAACCGGCCAGCGCATCGTAGAAATAGGCATAGTCCGAATAGTCGGATTGCGTTTCGGTCTTGCGCTTCAGATGGCCGCCCGCGAGCGTCACATCCCAAGTGCCGATCTTGCCCTCGATGGTCAGAGCGGCCTGAATCCATTTATCCCTGCTGCCTTCGGGGTTATACTGGACGACTTGCAGCTCCTTGTTGGTCTGACCCGACCGCTCTTGCGAGAAACTGCCGTCGACTTTTTGAATTTGACCCATCAAGGTCGGACGAATGGTCCAGTTGTCGTCGAGATCGATACCGAGCGCCAGACGCGCGCCATAGGTTTCTGCATCGTTGTAATTTTCCTCGACCAATGCAGCATTGCTCTGCCTGATCCCCGACGAAGCATAGGTCCGCGCGCCCGCGATATTGTCGATATAGCCGCCGTCCTTGCGATACCAGCCGACTAGCCGGGCGGCCGCATTGTCGCTAATCTTTGCATTGACGAAGCCTTCGAAAACCGTGCCAAAATCGCCGTGCGCGGTATTGTTGACCTCTACTCCGCCTGCACCATAAGTTCCGCTGGTGTCGGGCGCATTGGTAACAAGCTTGATCGTCCCCGCCATCGAGCTTGCGCCGTAAAGCGTGCCCTGCGGCCCGGCGAGCGCCTCAACGCGAGCGAGATCATAAGCGTGCAGATCGAGCGCACCCTGAATGGTAGTAATCGGAAGCTCGTCGAGATAGGTGCCGACAGTCGGCAGCGATGCCGAGTGGTTGGCATTTTCGCCCGATGCTACGCCGCGGAAATAGACTTGCGCAAAACCAGGTCCGCCCTGCTGAATCGTGACTGACGGAAGGAATTTAATGATGTCGGCGAATTCCTTGACCTGCAACTGGTCGAGCTTTTCCGTCCCGATTGCTGTGATTGCGAGTGGAACATCCTGCAAATTCTGCTCGCGCTTCTGCGCGGTGACGACAATGACATCATCATCATTCTCTTCGGCGGGCGCGTCCTGCGCCATTGCAGGCATCGCAAGCCATGCGGTCGATGTCAGAAATGCCGAAATGGCAAAACGGGTCTTCGTCGATTTGTTGAACTGGCGCAAAGCAACCTCCCTTGTTTACATTATTGTGACTAGACTCAGTTGCTTGACGCGATGCAATATATTTCCGGTTAATGACATCGTAGGACACACTAATGGCTGTGCACTGTGGCGGATGCGCAACAATATTTTGCCATCATGGTCCACGCATGTAACTCTTGGTTACATCGGATAAAGCTTCCAGCAATCACCAAGCGCTTCTTTCAAAGGATTCAGATGCGCCTCGTAGGGCTTCCATTGGTCGACGCCGTCGCGGTTAATCGGGCGGCGGACCTGTTCGCTTGAGGCGGTGCGAACCGCGCGCTTGTTTTCGTAGAAATTGAGGCAGGCCTTTTCGAACGGCAGGTCCAGATAGGCAAGCAGGCTGCGGGTTTCGGTTTCGGGATTGTCGAGCACTTTTTCGTGGATGACGCGGTGGACGCGGCCGGGCAGGACGGCGTCGAAATGTGCCATCGCGCGCACATAATCGGCATAATATTGGCCCATATGCGAAAGGTCGTAACTGAACGCCTGCCCGCGCGCGAAGTGCTGGCGGAAGTTCGAAATGCAGCAATCGAGCGGGTGCCGCCGCGCGTCGATGATTTTCGCGTTGGGCAGGATCAGGTGGATGAGGCCGGTGTACATCCAGTTGTTGGGCAATTTGTCGATGAAGAACGGTTTGCCGGTTTTGCGCTGGATACGTGTGCGCTCGATGAATTCAGCCCCGAGTTCGGCAAGACGCGCTGGCGTCGTGGCGGCAACGGCATCGACCCAACCAGCAGGACCGCCCGTTCCTTCACGAATGGCAATTGCGGGAATATCGGGCAGTTCCATCGTGCCCTCGACCAGCGAGTGGCTGGCGAGGATCTGTTCAATGAGCGTCGAGCCAGCGCGCGGCATTCCGAGGATGAAGATCGGGTCGGGTGCCGTGTGACCCTGCCCCGAATGCGCCGCGACGAATTCGGGGGCGAACTTGGCGATGACTTTGTCGACATGGGCGGTGACGGTTGCGGGATCGTGTTCCAGTTCTGCGCTTCGGAGCGCGTTGCCTTTGGCATAATCCGCGAACGCGGCGTCGTAGTCCTGCCGCTCCTCATAGGCTTTGCCCAGCGCGAAATGGAGGTGGAAGCAGTCTTCATGGGCGAGATTTTCGTTCGCCAAGGATACTTCCATCGCGGCGACATCGGCGTCGTCGAAGCGAACGGTTTTCAGGTTTGCGAGGCTCCAATAAACTTCGCCAAGTGTCGGCTCGACGACGAGAGCCTTGCGGTAGGCGGCAACGCTTTCGTCCTGGTTCCCGACGGTCTTGAGCATATGGCCGTAGCTCATCCACAGCTTGGCGTGGTCGGGAAAGTGAGCGGTGAGTTGTTTGTAAAGACCGACCGCCTCTTCATAGCCACCGATCCTGCCCAAGGCGGCGGCTTTCAAACTTTCCTGCGCTGGGTTGTCGCCGCCGCCAGAAATCACTTCATCGAGCTCAGTAACTGCATCACCAAACCGGTTTTGTTTGTACAAAATAGTTGCCAGATTGGCACGCGCAGCGTTGAAATCCGGTGCGAGTTCGAGCGCGCGGCGAAGCAGTGCCTCGCTATCCTTCAACCGCCCTACCCGCGCCGCGAGTTCGGCCATAAGCCGGATCGCGGCAACGTCGGTCGGCTGCGCCTTCAGATGCGCGCGAAGTAGCGGCTCGGCATCGGGCAGCCGGTCTTCGGCCAGCGCTAAAGCCGCCGCCATCAGTTGCGGGTTACGAAGACCCGATTCGATGGATGCTTGAGCGAGGTCGTTCATTGCTCCCGTGTCTCACGCAAATCGGCGGCGACGTCAATGTCGCGCAGTTCGAATGCCGGTGCGTGGATAAGCGAAGCATGACGCAAAAGATCGCGCGCGCCCGCATCGCCCGTCGTCGCCAACAATTGTGGCCAAACTTCGCGGGGGAAAAGGGTGGGCGGCATCGGGCGTCCACCAGAAGTCGACGCGATGATGCCCTCCCCTGCCGAAAGTAGCTTTTGGATGTGGCGTTCCGTGACAAACGGCATGTCGGCAAGGACAACGAGCAGCGCAGTCGCATCAGTCGCTTGGACAGCTTGGACAGCCAAATGGAGCGAATGCGACTGGCCTTTTTCGGGTGCGGCATTTTCGATTGTTGCGAAACCATAGTCACTAAAATGCTGCAATAATGCTGCACCTTTACCGCACACCGCAAGGCGCCAGCCGAAGCGCATCTTGCTCAGCATTTCTGCCACATGAAGGCCCATTGGACAGCCGTTCAAGTCGGCCATCAGCTTGTCTGAGCCAAAGCGCCTCCCCTGCCCTGCGGCAAGCACGGCGACTACAACCTCAGCGTAATCCGGCATTAAACGCCCGTATCATTCCACTGGCAATCGACAGCGCAATCTCGGGGGCGCTAATCGCGTTGATAGCCACCCCCGCCGGTCCCTCGATTCTTGCGAGACTATCCGCCGAGACATCCGCCACCGCCAGCCGCGACAGCCGCGCGGCGTGGCTCGCTTTCGATCCAAGCGCTGCGACATAGGCGGCAGGGCTAGCGAGTGCTGCGATTAGCGCAGGGTCGTCGATTTTGGGATCATGGCTCAATGTCACCACCGCGCTCCTGCTGTCGGGCGCGAATTCTGCAACTGCTTCGTCGGGCCATCGGTCGTCGAGTGTGACACCGGGAAAGCGCTCTGATGTCAAAAACCGACCACGCGGATCGCACAAAGTGACGGCAAAGCCCTGCGAGGCAGCGATTGCGGCAAGCGACGCCGCTATTTCCACCGCACCGACGATGAGCAACCGGCGCGGTGGTGGGTAGTAGTTTACGAACCCCGCGTCGGTCAACGAACTGACACCTGTCGCGAGATCGGTGCCGACACCTAACGTCCTGCCACTGGCTCGCGCCGCGACAATCCGCTCGAATAGCTCAGGTGCAAATCCGGCCATAGAAACCGGCTGCACCAGCACGACGATATCGCCGCCGCAGGGCAAGCCAACCTCCCAAGCGGTCCCATCGGCCACGCCGTAGCGCCGAAATATCGACGGCGCGCCCGCGATCACTTGCGCAGCGACATGCAGCACATCTCCCTCGACACAGCCCCCCGATACCGACCCTACAAACCGCCCATCGGTGTGCACCAGCATATGCGTACCGACCGGGCATGGTGCCGAACACCATGTCTCGATCACCGTCGCCAACGCCATTGGCGCGCCCGCCCATGCCAGCGCGCTGGCGAGGATGCGGTCATGATTGGCGCTGCCGGTTTTCATTGCCAATCTCGCTAGCAAACCCGCCGACAGGTTGCTATATGAAACGCGATCAGAGGAGCGACGCATGGCAATAGATTTCAGCGTGAACGGCAAAGCGGTCAGCCTACAAGCGGAACCGGATACGCCACTGCTCTGGGCGTTACGCGAAGAACTCGGCCTGACCGGCACCAAATTCGGCTGCGGCGTCGCGGCTTGTGGGGCTTGCTCGGTGCATGTGAATGGTGAAATTACGCGCTCGTGCAGCGTGCCGGTTAGCGACGTTGCGGGCAAATCGATCACCACTATCGAAGGCCTGAAGGGTGCTGATGGCACGCTCCACGCAGTGCAAAAAGCATGGATCGCTGCGCAGGTGCCGCAATGTGGTTATTGCCAGTCAGGCCAGATCATGGCCGCCGTCGCGCTGATTCAGAAAACCGGCAAGCCGTCCAACGACCAGATCGACGCGGCGATGACCAACATCTGCCGCTGCGGGACATACCCGCGCATCCGCAAGGCGATTCAGGCTGCAACCGGGCAAGCCGCGGCCGCTAGCCAAGGAGCCGCATGATGGCCGATAATCCCACTCTTGAAATCGAACCCGCTGCTCCTGTAAAACGCAAAGGCGTCAAGCGGCGCATGTTCCTGATCGGCGGCGTCGCTGTTGTTGGCGCAGGCCTATTCGGGATTTCGATGGCCGACGGCAATGCGGTCAAAAATGCAGCGAAGCTGACCACCGGTAAGGGCGAGCACAGCTTTGCCACTTGGCTGAAAATTGCTGAGGACAATAGCATCACCATCTATTCGCCGCACACAGATATCGGGCAAGGGTCGAACACCGGTCTGGCGCAGATGCTGGCCGAAGAACTCGACGCGGCGTGGGATCAGGTGAAGCTGGTTTCAGCGCCCGCCGAATCCGCCTTTGCCAATACTGGTTTAGGCCGAGGTTTTCTGGGCGAAATGAGCGGCCAGCCCGGTATCATCAACGGTATCCCGCAATCTTTCCTGTCGATGATTGCGCGTTCGATGAACTTACAGATTACCGGCGGATCGTCGGCGCTGCGCTTTACCGGGCAGGCGACGTTCCAGAAGGTCGGCGCGGCCACGCGGTTAGCGCTCGTCGAAACAGCTGCCAAACGGCTCGGCGTTCCCGCGTCGGAACTAGTGACGCAAGACAGCCGCGTTATCCATGCCAAAACCAACACGTCGCTGACTTACGGCGAACTGGCGGCTGAGGCGGCGGCACAGTCACTCGACAACGATCCGCCGCTTAAAGACCCAAAAAACTACCGCCTTATGCGCCAATCGGTGCAGCGGCTCGACATTCCAGCAAAGGTCGATGGCACGGCGCAATATGGCATGGATTTTTCTGTCCCCGACATGCGCGTCGCGACGATTATGGCGGCACCGGCGCGCGGCGGCAAGCTGACCTCGGTCGATGTAGCTCCCGCGATGGCGGTGAAGGGCGTCGAGAAGGTCATCAAACTCGACGACGCCGTGGCCGTGGTCGGCAAGGGCTATTGGGCAGCGATTTCGGGTCTGCGCGCGCTATCGCCGACATTCAGCGACGGTGGCAATAAAGGCATTTCGACCGCGTCAATTTTTAAGGCCTATGATGACCTGATCGCCAAGGGCGAACCCGCTGGCGAGGCGGGCGAAGGCGAAGTTAAGGCAGGTCTTGGCACAAAGCCGGTCGAAGCAAAATATCAGGTGCCCTATCTCCATCACGCGATGATGGAACCTTTCGCGCTCACGGCGCATCATAAGGACGGCAAGCTGAATATCTGGGGCGGGATGCAAGACCCGTTGGCTTCGAAAATGAAGGCGGCGGAGGTTTCGGGGCTTGATGCCGACGCAGTCACCTTCCACCCGATGCTGATCGGTGGCAGCTTCGGCCGCCGTCTGCCCATGTATATGGAAATCGTGCAGCAGGTGACCAAGCTCGCCATGCAATTGCCCTATCCGGTTAAGCTGATCTGGAGCCGCGAGGAGGAAATCGCGCAAGGCGCATATCGCCCGCAAAGTGCGGCGGTGCTGAAAGCCAATGTCAACTCCAACAAAAGGATCGCGGCTTATCAGAACGATTATGCGCAAACCGAAAGCGCCGAGGCCGAAACGACTTTCATTTACAATCTGCCCGTGGTGGCACGCAGGCATTACGAGTATCCGTCGAACCAGATTACCGGCGCATGGCGCTCGGTTAATTCGACGCAGCAGGGTTTTTATAATGAAAGCTTCATGGACGAGCTGTCGCATTCAGCTGGCGTCGATCCCGTTGAGTTCCGCCGCAATCACTTAAAGGCCGGTTCTCGCCATCTGCTGGTGCTCGACACCGTGGCCCAGCGCAGCGGCTGGGGCACGCCACTGCCCGAAGGCGTCGGTCGCGGTGTCGCGATCGTCGAAAGCTTCAAAACCATCGTCGCGCATGTCATCGAGGCATCGGTGAACGAGGATGGTAGCCCCAAGGTGAACAAGGTCTTTACCGTTGTTGATGCTGGCAGCATCGTCAATCCGGATGCTGCGACCGCTCAGATCGAGGGCGGCACCATCATGGGGCTGTCGTCGGCCATTGGCGAGGCAATCACGCTCGATAAGGGCGCGGTGCAACAGAGCAATTTTACCGATTATCCGATATTGCAAATGGCAGGCGCACCGCCCGTCCACGACGTACATTTCATCAACAGCGGCGCGTTTATGGGCGGCATCGGCGAGCCGGGTGTCCCGCCCGCTGCGCCAGCGTTGGCCAATGCGCTATTCGCGGCGACGGGTAAGCGTGTTCGCAACCTGCCGATTTTGACGCAGGCGAAGGCGTGACGCTTGCCTGAAGCAAGATTACTGGCCCCGACCGATAATCTCGAAATTGCGGAAACACTTGCGCGCGCTTTCCAGAATGAAACCGGCTGGAGCTATGTCATTCCCGACCCGAAATTGCGCGCACAGCGGCTAGCGGGTGCATTTCACCTGTTCCTGCGCGACGAGCACCGCAAAGGCGCAGTGTTTGGCACCGACGGAATTGAGGCGGTGACGCTTTGGCGTGGTCCCGGGCAAGCGCATGACAGCCTGTGGGACACAGCACGGCTGATGCTGCCATTCTTGCAAGTGCTGCGCTATTCCATCCTGCGCGGGTTAGAGGTTTCCGGCCTGATCGAAAAGCATTTGCCCAAAGAACCCTGCTGGTATCTCCATTATGCGGGATGCGACCCCGACTTCCAAGGCAATGGGTTCGGCGGTGCCGCAATCCGCGCAGGATTGGCGCGGGCCGATGAGGGTGGTTTACCGGCCTATCTGGAAACAGCGGATGAAAAAAATGTTGCGCTTTACCAGAGCTTCGGTTTCGAAGTGAAGCATGTGTGGCAGGTGCCCGAAGGACCGATGTTTTGGGGAATGCAACGACCGGGGAAGACGCGACATTAGGACACGACTAACCTTTTGGCATCGTCCCCGCACGGATATAGGGAAGCATATGCGGGATATAATCGGCCTTGCCCAGCGAAACGCCCTCGCTTCGTAATATCGCGTAGGCCGTCATAAGGTGGAAGCAGAACTGCGGCAACGCCCAGTCGCGGGCATATTGCTGCGCTGTCAGGTCGAAGATCATGCCGTTCGGGATTTCGTGCGCGATTGGTCGGTTTTCGTCGCCGTCGAGAGCATCGGGCGCAAGGCTGTCGAGCAAGGCGATTGTTTCATCGATCCGCACCTGCGCCCCGGCAATTGAACCGGGCTGGTCACCGGCATTACGTCCTTCATTGACCAGCTCATCGAATGACGCCGGGAACGCCTCGGCACGCAGCCGATAGGTTGCCTCTTGAACCTGCAGGCAGGCAAAGCGGATTTGCGTCGACAACGGGAACATGTCGGGCGCAAGCCGCGCGGAGAGCAACGCCTCGGCTGTGTCAGGCAGTTGTGCCTGTGCCTTCGTCAGCCAGGTGCCGAGCGTTTTCAGCATCTGGGCAAAGGTCGGGACGAGGAGGTTTGTCAGGGTCATGATGAACTTTCCTTCGATTTACAGGCTGCGGGGAGTATTGCATTGCAACATTATTCCCCCTAATAGTCCGCCACGCAATGGGTCTTTGTGAAAGCAAGGATAATAGGGAAGCCGGCGAAAATCCGGCGCTGTTCCCGCAACTGTAACCGGCGAGTTTTTGCCCCTTATGCCACTGGGAAACTGGGAAGGCGGCGCAAAGACACTGACCCGGAAGCCAGGAGACCTGCCTGTTGCGGTTTGTCCTTTGTGCTTGCGGGAGACTGGCGCAATCGGGGTTTTCCTCCGCGTGACGACATTATGTTGGACGTCACGTGAAGGGATAATTTTATGACATTTTTGAAAAGTTCAGTTGCCATTTTGGCGCTACTGCCCGCCGTTGCTGTTGCGCAGGAGGCCGACGAGGACATTGTGGTCACCGCCAGTGGCTTTGAACAACCGCGTTCCGAAACCGGTCAGGCAATCAGCGTCATCGACGAAGAACGGCTGGACGAATTACAAGCGACCAGCATAACCGATGCGTTGCGGACATTACCCGGTGTTACCGCCGTAACGCGCGGACCTGTTGGCAGCCAGAGCGCGGTGTTCCTGCGCGGTGGCAATGGTTCTCAGACATTGGTGTTGGTCGATGGTGTGAGGATCAATGATCCGTCGAGTCCCAACGCGGCTTTCGATTTCGGCGCATTGCTAACGGGCAATATCGGACGCGTGGAAGTGTTGCGCGGGCCGAATTCGATCATCTGGGGCAGTCAGGCAATCGGCGGCGTCATCAACGTGCAGAGCTTAGCTCCGACTGAAGCTTTAGTCGCGCGCGTCGGCGCCGAATACGGCTATTCTGACAGCATGAAGGCCAATGCCAATCTTTCGGGTACTTCGGGGATGTTCGGGGGCAGCGTTGGTGGGGCTTATTATCGCACCGAGGGCATCTCGGCATTGGCAGGGGGCACCGAGAAGGATGGCTACGAAAACTACGCAGCGAACGGACGGTTGAAGGTCAATTTGGCCAACAATTTCGCGCTCGATTTTCGCGGCTATTACAACCGCGGTATTATCGAATATGACTCGCCATTCGGCGGGGGTGCGAACGCCGTGCCCGTTTCAAAAAACCGGCAATTTGTCGGTTATGTCGCCGCAAATTTCGACCTCGCCGATGACCGCTTTCACAACCGCGTATCCTATTCGCGCACCGATATCATCCGCGTTGGCACCGACCCGGTCGTCTTCAGCTTCAACAATTTCAATTTCGAAGGGACCATTGACCGCTTTGAATATCACGGCAGCTTCGATATCGCCAACGCCGCGACCATCGTCTTCGGAGCCGAGCATGAGCGGACTTTTGCCAGCACCTCGTTTGAGGGCGCGCCTGCAGATGTTGCGCGGAACGAAGTGACCAGCGGTTTCGGACAGCTAATTCTGCGGCCCCTCACCGGCCTGACGCTAACCGGCGGGGTTCGGTATGACGATTATAGTGATTATGGCGGGCAGACGACTTTTGGTGGCAATGCGGCTTACACGCCCAACGGCGGC
>JANLRW010000010.1:0-3247 GCA_031361925.1 Sphingomonadales bacterium | reverse complement strand
GATTTTTATGAACAACTAACAAGTTGTCCGCATCGCCGCTTCCGACAGTTTTCCGAAATTTGGCTTGGCTTGCTTCTCGAACAAACGCCTAAGCCCGTTCACCGATCTGACTTTTGACACTTTTGACACGGAATCGCCTTTTTCGCGATTCTTTTCTATTTTTTTACTCGATTATGTCCTCGTCATATTTTCTGACTTATAGAACATATAAAGAACATAAAGTCAAGGACTTTTTCAATACCGGTCCGTTTAACTATGTCCGCTCCCGACAAGATTTCAGTCGTTGCGTACTCAGAGTAACGCAGTCCGAACTTGTCACTCGTTAACGTTTCGCCAAGATTTTTCGAGCATCGGGTTTACGCGAAGCAGCGCTGGCTCTTGCGCAATCACTCAACCCTCGCGAACGAGGCGGCAACAGCTTCCGCCGATTCCTTATTTAGTAGCCCTTCAACGAGCCATGCTGCAAGTTCGATCCCCGCGAGGCAACCGCCGCCTGTTGCAATCGAGCCGTGCGCAACAACCGCTTTTCGTTCCGGCGTGACGCCCATTGCCTCCAGCTCGGGAAAAACGGTCGGATAGGTCGTAGCGGACTTGCCTTCCAGCAAACCCAGCGCCGCCAGGAACAGTACACCGGAGTCTATCGCGGCGATCCGCTGACGCGTAGGGTCGAGCTTCAGCGTTGCCATGAACTGCGCGTCAGCCAACTTGTCACGGCTGCCATCACCGCTGACGATGAACACGCCATCGGCACCGGCAACATAGGACATTGTTCCCGCAACGCTGACCTGCACACCCGAATAGGATGTGATCATCGGTTGGTCCGAACATATCACCGGATGCCAAGGTCCGGTGTAGCCTGCACCATATGGCACCTTGACGCGCCAGAGAAAATCCCACGGCAGGAATAGATCAACGTCGGTAAAGCCGTCATAAGCCAGCACGGCAATCTTCATAAAATCTCCTCAATGACGGATGTTATAGTGTTCACACAATCCCGGCTTCCCCCGTCACAGCCCGAGTTCGGTCAAGCCGGGATGTTCTGCCGGGCGCGGCCCATTTTCCCAAAAAAACATGCGTTGGTCCAGTGAGATTGGTATGTCGTTGATGCTGGCGATCCGGCGGACCATTAAGCCATCGTCAGCAAATTCCCAATTCTCGTTGCCATAGGCGCGAAACCAAGCGCCGCTGTCGTCATGATATTCGTAAGCGAAGCGAACGGCGATGCGGTTGCCTCCGAACGCCCACAATTCCTTGATGAGGCGGTAGTCCAGTTCGCGCGCCCATTTCCGGTTGAGGAATGCCGTAATCTCGTCCCGTCCGGACAAAAACTCGGTTCGATTACGCCAGGTGCAGTCGGGCGTATAGGCAAGCGCGACTTTCGTGGGATCGCGCCCGTTCCACGCATCCTCAGCCGCGCGAACCTTCTGTATCGCGCTCGCTTCATCGAACGGCGGCACCGGCGGGCGCATCATAGGCTTTCTCTTGCAACCTTAGCGCTGATCGCTTCCAGTTCGGCAATGCGCTGCTGCAAGGGCGCGACGATTTCCGCGATGTCGCCTTGCGTGTATCGCGGCGTGATATGCTGCGGGCAGTTCCAGTCGAAGGCTTCAACGTCGATGACGAAACCCCGTTCGACCTTTGCACCATAGGCTTCGTCGGTAAGGCTTGCGGCAAGATCGGGGTTATCAACCAGCGCGACGGCACGCATCCTTCCCAGCATCTTGAGACGCGCGCGGCGAACATAATCCATAAAGAACAGTGCAACTCGGTCGTCGGTCGCGACATTACCGAGGCTCACATACTGGCGGTTGCCGCGATAATCGGCGAATCCGATTTGGCGGTCGCCGAGGAGCTTGACGAAACCGGACGGGCCGCCCCGATGCTGGACATAAGGCCAGCCGCTCGCGCTTGTGCTGGCGATGTAGAAGCTGTCCCGCGTTGAGAGGAACATCGCCTCTTTCGGCCCGAGGAAATCAGCCTCTCGTTCCCTGCCGCCTGCCATCCTGGCATAGCTATCACGACTGCCATGCACATCCTGCTGCCGCATGACCTCGTGGGTGAACAGCAAATCCATGTAATGAGCCGTCACGCGTCGACTCCCAGTTCGCTCGCGAGCGATGCAGTAAAGGCACGAAACGGCGTCGAGGAATCCAGCCCTCGCGCAAGGACCAAGCTCCCATGTAACAGCGCAACGGCACGGGTCGCTCGCTCGTTTGCTTCTTTGGTGCCACTGCCTGCCTCGCGCGCGACACCGGCAAACGCATCAATCAACGCTTTGAACATCATGCGAATAGGCTCAGCAAAGGGCGAGTTCTCGCTTGGCGGCTGCGAAAGCAGGTTGAGCAGACAAGACTGTTTTCCGTTACTGTAGAACTCGTCGAGCGCCCGCACGACTGCGGCGACGCGCTCTGACGGGATGCCATCACCAGCAAGCGGATCGAACACACGTTCGACAAACCAGTCGCGCGCCGATGCCAACACCTCCTCGGCCATTTGCTGTTTGCCGCCCGGGAAGCGGTGATAGAGGCTCGGCTTCTGCATCCCGGCGCCTTGCGCGAGGCGCGCCAGTGATGCGCCCTCATAACCGACGGCGCGAAAGGTGTGCGATAAACGCTCGATTAGAGCATTGTCATCAATGGATTGTGGGCGAGCCATATAGTTTCCGATCATTTGTTAGAAAACGTTTGACATATTGTTGTCGAGTCGTCAAGCCTAACGAACGTTCGGTAATAGGAGCTATCAATGACCAAAACTGCAATCGTCGTGTTTTCCGACCCCAATCATGGCGGCGAGGAAGCTCTGGGACGGCTTTTTAACGCCATGTTTCTGACGCTTGAGCTGAAGGAAAAAGGGCAGTCTGTCGAACTGCTCTTCCAGGGCACGGGAACACGCTGGCCCAACGAGATCGTCAAACCTGCACATCCGGCACATCAACTGTTTCAGGCCATTGCCGACAAAATCGCCGGCATATGCGGTGGCTGCGCCGATGTCTTTGGCGCGACCGAGGACGCAACAGCCACCGGCATCCCGCTGATCCGTGAGAAGGACATACCGGGCACCTCGGGGATCGCCGACCTATCGAAGTATCTCGACGAAGGGGCTCGGGTGCTTACGTTCTAAGATGATCGAAACGTCCGCTTTCCGCTTTGAATAGCTGAAAGCGGACGTTCCGGACTCCCCAACATACCCGCCGTTCATCAGGTACCCAAACCTCTCACTCCGCCTTCAACTCCAGCCCCGTCCATTT
>JANLRW010000440.1:0-2207 GCA_031361925.1 Sphingomonadales bacterium | reverse complement strand
GCAAGCGCCAGATACCAGCCCATCGAATTGCCCGTGACTGCGACGATGTCATAGCGATCGCGGTCGATAGCGGCGAAGTCCGCAAGCGCACAGGCGTAGATCAGCAGCGACGCATTATCTCCGGTCATATGGATGGAAGGTAGGTATTTCTCGGCGGCCTCGAGTTCAGAAATCGGTATTTGGCCTTGCTCGCGGCGCAAGCCGTCTAGCTTCGCGGTCATCTCCGCCTTGTCGGCATGATGCGCTTTCAGATAGCCCAGTTCGGCTGCATTGTAGGTGCCACGGCCCGGGCAGATGACGAGTGCAGTTTGCTTCATGCCACCGCAGCCTTTGCGGCTTCGATGATGGAAGCCTTGCTCGGCAACACCAGTTCCGCCGCCGGGCCAAGCGGTATAAAGCAGTCCTCGGCAGTGATGCGGCTGACCACATCGCCCCTGCCCGCTTCGGTCAGGATCGTCATCAATTTCTCGCTGAGACTGCCCGAACGGCGTGCCTCATCAACGATGAGGATGTTGACGCAATCGGCGACTGCCGCGACAATCGCTTTGTCGTTGAGCGGATGCAGCCAGCGCAAGTCGATAATGCGCAAATCGATACCGGCCGCGTGCAATTCTGTCTCAGCCTGACGCGAAAGATAATAACCATTTCCGTAGGTTACAATCGCAAGCTGAGTTCCACTCCCGTACTGGCCAAGCGCGCCGAACGCAACCGGGACGGCCTCGTCTGGAGCAACATAAGGCGCGGTCCCCCCGCCATCCTCCGCCGCTGACAGGTCGGTCGTATTATAGAGCGCTATCGGCTCGACAAAAACGACCACACGCCCGTCTTCATGCGCGAGCCGCACGCATTCGCGTAGCAATGCGGGCGCAACAGCAGCGTTTGACGGACAGGCGACAATGATACCTGGAATGTCGGTTAAAACCGCCAGCGAATTGTCATTGTGGAAATGCCCGCCAAAGCCCTTTTGGTAAGGCAAACCAGCGATCCGCACAACCATTGGGTTGCGATATTGTTTGTTGGAGAAGAATGACAAAGTCGCCGCCTCGCCGCGCAACTGGTCCTCGGCATTGTGCAGATAGGCGAGAAACTGAATTTCGGGGATCGGTACAAATCCATTATGCCCCATGCCGATAGCGAGGCCGAGAATGGTTTGCTCGTCGAGCAATGTGTCGAACACCCGCGCCGCGCCGAACTTGTCCTGCAACCCTTGGGTCACGCCGTAGACGCCGCCCTTTTTCGCTACATCTTCGCCGAACAATGCAACATTGGGATATTGCAGCATGAGGTCAGCCAGCGCGAAATTGATGCTCTTGGCCAGGGTAACCGGCTTTGCCAGATTGCGCGCATCCTTGGCGAACAGTGCGTCGCGCGCTTTCGAATCCGCCAACGGTGGCGACATTTTCTCTCCGGCAATCGGTTCAATCGACGCCATGACGTCGGCTGCGCTTTCCAGTCTTGGTTTTGCCAGCGCGTCCGCCGCTACCCGTTCCACACGCGCACGCATTTCTTCGTAGCGTGCGACAATCTCGTCGCCAGACATACCGGCTTGATCGTACAAAATACGTGCGCTGTGGAGCAGCGGATCCTGTGCTTCTGCCGCCTCGATATTCGAAAGCGGCGCGTAGCTTGCTTCAACATCCGCACCTGCATGACCCATTAGCCTGACCGTGCGCATATGCAGAAAAACGGGCCGACGACGCGAACGGGTATACTGAACCGCTTCTTCGCAGCCACGCAGCGCATCGTTCAAATCAGCGCCATCGCACTGGATGTAATGTAGCGCAGGCCGATGTGCATAATTGGCCTCTATCCAGCCGCCGGGCGTCCGCACTGAAATACCGATGCCATTATCCTCACACAGGAAGACAATTGGCATCGGCAAATGCTGATACGCCGCCCAGCAAGCCGAATTGAACGCGCCTTGGGAGGTCGAATGGTTCGCCGAAGCGTCACCGAACGAGCAGAGGATAATAGCGTCATGCGGCAACACCGCGTCTTCGAGCTTCAGCCTGTGCGCCATGCCAATCGAATGCGCCGCGCCTACGGCCTTGGGCAAATGCGAAGCAATCGTGCTGGTTTGTGGCGGCACGAAAGTCTGCGCACAACCCAAAACCTTATGCCGACCGCCCGAAATCGGATCATCGGCAGACGCAGCAAACGACAGCGCCATGTCGTAAAGCGGTGTCAGCCCGCCCGCCTGTTTCTTG
>JANLRW010000375.1:0-7323 GCA_031361925.1 Sphingomonadales bacterium | reverse complement strand
AGATTGGTCAGGATGAAATAGCATCCTGATATGCAACTGAATTTTATTGTGGACCGTGGTTTATTTACTCGTGAGCAGGGGTGGCGGCAATTTTCCAGCAATACGAGCGGTTTGCGCCATTATTTGGATTTCATTTTGCATCACCTTGACGCGGTTCTTCCACCGCAAATGCGTGCCTTCACTGAAAATCCCCAGACCATATTGACGGCCATAACGCTCGGCAAACCGCAGCGCCGCTTGGCGATCATATCCGGCACTGGCCATCAACCATACCGACAGCCGGTCAGCTTCTATTTCAGTAGCTAGGGTCGCCTTCGTCTTGCTGCGTTGAACATTGTTCAACCGCGCACGGTGCTCCAAAATATTGTGCGCGAATTCATGCGCGACTACGGCGGCGAGTTCGTCGTCATCCTTAACATATCCCATCATGCCGCCGGTAATACGGACGATGTCACCGTCAGCTCCCGCGTCTACGCCATTTTTCGTGTCTACTTGAAAATCACTGGCACACACTAAGGCAGGCTTGACCAGCTTGCGCGCAGATTTCTGGCCGCTGATTAAGCCTAACGAAAGCGTGTCGGATCGAGCCAGTTGCTCCCGAACAAGATTTTTGACGATTTCGACCCGTTCATAGGTCGGTTGGCCTTCGGCTTCATCGCCCCAGTCCAGACTTTGGTCACCGACGGATTCCAGCCCGTCGCCTGCAGCGACGCCGGCATTATCTGCCGGACCGTCCGTAACGACTGCGGCAACCGAAACCGGAGCGGAAAAAGCAAAAACAGCAAATGCCGTCTGCATATTCTGATATTGGGCTACATCGTGAATGACCCAACCGGGATTACGTTCTTTACGCTTACAAAACGACGCGTTGGCCGCAGCGAGCCGGTAGCCTATAGTAGCGAGCCGCAAATCCTGTTCGATGAGCGCACGGTAGGCGGCGACGTCTTGCTGACTGGCCGCCGGAGCAGCGACCGTTAATAACAACGATGCAATCAAACTCACCGTGACGCCGCCC
Source organism: Sphingomonadales bacterium (assembly GCA_031361925.1). Classification (GTDB taxonomy): domain Bacteria; phylum Pseudomonadota; class Alphaproteobacteria; order Sphingomonadales; family Sphingomonadaceae; genus Sphingorhabdus_B. Next base: position 6,308 of record JANLRW010000375.1, on the reverse strand, counting down.
TGGCGAGCCGGTCGTTGATAGCATCGCCGATGCCGTCTTGCGGGATTGGCACGACAGCGATGGTTTCATGGCTGTTAGCATCGGCGGTGTGAAGCGCGTCAAAAAGCCGCGCCGCAGCTTGCGCCAGATTAGCCGTAACCGAGAGATTGTCATCACCTGCAACCGCACCAAAGCCAATAAGCCACTCACCCGGACCAGCGCGCTCTGCATTGAGTCGCAGGGGCTTGGACGGTGCATAATGACTGGCAAGTTGGCCCGGCGCTTCGATTGTTGCACCGGCAATCGCAATTTGTGGTGAACCCGCCACCAAAGCAATCGCCTCCGCCGTCACAGGTCCAGGCCGCAATATCTGCCAACCGGTCGGGCGTACCGCGACAATCGTCGATTCGAGTCCCGCCTCGCAAGGCCCTGAATCCAAGATCATCGGCACCGCACCGCCAAGACTGGCAAGCACATGTTCGGCACGGGTGGGGCTGATGCCGCCGCTTTTGTTCGCCGATGGGGCCGCCAAGTTCAGGCGGCTTTTGGCAAGGACAGCCTGCATCACGCGATGCGCGGGGCAACGGACAGCGATGGTCGGTAACCCCGCCGTCACCGCCTTTGCCACCTGCGCATCTTCGCGCAACGGTAACACCAATGTGAGCGGCCCCGGCCAGAATGCATCGGCCAGACGTTTGGCCAGCGGATCGAAAATCGCCAGCTTTGCAGCCGCAGCCTGATCCGGCACATGTACGATCAGTGGATTGAAATCCGGGCGGCCTTTCGCAGCATAAATATGCGCCACCGCTTGCGAGTTGCTGGCATCGGCCGCTAGTCCGTAAACCGTTTCAGTCGGAATAGCGACAATCTGCCCGCCGCGCAGAAGGTCCGCCGCTGCCGTTACGGCGGCATCGTCGGCGGGGACAATCCAGCCATCACCTAAGGTATTTGTGGGCATCATCAATCATGGCTATAGGCGACCCTGAGTTCGCTTTCACAGGATTTTTTAAGACCCATGGCCTTTACCGCACCCGTCGCCGAGCAGTTGTTCGTGCTGAAGCATATTACCGGCATTGATGCGCTGGCCGGTCATAACCGTTTCGCAGACGCCACGCCCGATATGGTGCAGGCTATTGTCGAGGGGATTGGTGCATTCGCTGCTGGCGAGTTTGCCCCGCTCAACCGGATTGGCGATACCGTTGGTGCGCGGCTGGTGGACGGCAAGGTGGTGATGCCAGACGGCTTCGTTGCCGCTTATAAGGCCTATGTCGCCAATGGCTGGGGTTCGATCAACGCGCCTGCGGATTTTGGTGGGCAAGGGCTCCCGTTCAGCCTCGCAACGGTAGCGCTCGATTCGCTTGGGGCAGCCAATATGGCGTTTGCGCTTTGCCCAATATTGTCGGTCGGTGCGATCGAGGCGATCAATCATCATGGTTCGGACGCGCAAAAGGCGGCGTTCCTGCCCAAGCTTTCGACCGGTGAATGGACCGGGACGATGAACCTAACCGAGCCGCAAGCCGGGTCAGACGTCGGCGCGCTGAAATCAACGGCGACGCCGCGCGGTGATGGCACTTACCAGATACGCGGCACCAAGATTTACATTAGCTTTGGCGATCACGATATGACGGAAAACATCGTGCATCTGGTGCTTGCGCGAACGCCTGACGCACCGGAGGGTACCAAGGGTATCTCGCTGTTCCTCGTGCCAAAATATCAGGTCACGTCTGACGGCAGTCTCGGTAATACCAATGATATCAAGGTCGTATCAATCGAACATAAGATGGGTATCAACGCGTCGCCGACCTGCGTCCTTGCATTTGGCGAAGAAGGTGATTGCGTCGGCGAGTTGATCGGTCCTGAGTTCGGCGGGATTCGCGCGATGTTCACGATGATGAACAACGCCCGGCTGAATGTCGGCCTGCAAGGCGTACAGATTGCCGAAGGTGCGACCCAAAAAGCGCTGTGGTTTGCGAGCGAACGTGTGCAGTCGGCCAAGGCTGGTGGCCCGTCTCGCGACCCTGTGGCAATTATCGAGCATCCCGATGTGCGGCGGATGTTGTTGCGGATGAAGGCGGGGACGCAGGCAATCCGCGGGTTGCTCTATTACGCCTCGGGCTTCGTCGACCGGGCCGCGTTGGGCGAACCCGGCGCGCGCGAAATCGTTGACCTGCTTACCCCGCTTGCCAAAACCTACGGCACCGACATGGGCAGCGAGATCGCATCGCTCGGTATACAGGTCCATGGCGGCATGGGCTTTGTCGAGGAAACCGGGGCTGCGCAATATTACCGCGATATCCGCATCGCTGCGATTTATGAAGGCACCAACGGCATCCAGGCCGCAGACCTCGTTGGGCGCAAGCTCGGAATGGAAGGCGGCGAGGTCATCCGGCGGCATTTGCAAGCAATTGCGATGGATGCGGGTGATCAACCAGGTCTTGCTGCTCTGACCGGCGCGTGCAGTGAGGTCACAGAATATATGCTGGGCGCCAGCACCGACGACCGGCTGGCGGGTAGCTATGCCTATACGACGATGATGGCAGTTGCGACGTCGGGCTGGTTGATGCTGAAGCAGTTGCGCGCGGCGGAGGCTGAATTGGCTAATGACGGCGACAATGATTTCCTCAAGGCTAAACGCGTCGCATGTCTCTATTATCTGGGTGTCATGGTGCCTGAGGCGATGGCGCTGAAAGGCTCGGCGATGACCGGCGCCGAATTGCTCTATGCCCTCGACGCAGCAGGAATGGCGGCTTGAGCGACCAAAACCTCAGGCGGATTGCCGAAGCGCTGGAACGGCTGTCACCACCGCCACTTCGTCCCGCTGACTTGTCTGCGCATCCTGCCTACCACTGGGACGGCCGAGTGCTGGCAGCGGTGCAGGAGTTCAGGCCGCTTCCAGCCGCTTTAATCGTCGGTATTGACCGGCAAAAATCCGACCTTATCGAGAACACCCGCCGCCATGCTTCGGGTGCGGCGTCGCACGATGCGTTGCTATGGGGAGCGCGCGGAATGGGCAAGTCGGCGCTGGTCAAATCCGTTGTGGCCGTTCTTCAAGACGAAGGCTTTTTTGTCGCGCTGGTTGAGGCAGCCGCCGCCCATGTCGCCAGCCTGCCGAAGCTTTTTGACGAGTTATCCAAGTCAGGCCGCCGCTTCATCCTGTTTGTCGATGACATCGCGTTTGACGGCGACGACCACGGACCGCGCCTGTTGCGTTCACTGCTCGAAGGTGGCGTCGAAGCACGGCCAAACAATGTCCGGCTTTACGTGACGTCAAACCGGCGCAACATCGTCGAACGGGCGGCGAGTGAGCAAGACGATCCGCTCAATGCCCGGGATGGTATCGACGACAGTCTGGCGCTGGCAGACAGATTTGGCCTGAAACTAGGCTTCCAATATCCAGACCAAGAGGCCTATCTCGAAATGGTCGGTGCTTATGCAAGCCACTTCGATCTTGATTGGGACGAGGTGGATGCCTTGGCGTTTGCACATGGCCGCGGTGGCCGGTCAGGGCGAATTGCGTGGCATTACACTGTTGAGCTTGCGGGACGGGCGGGCAGGAAAGTCTAACTCTTCGCCCGCACCCGCCAGATTACGTTGCCAACATCGTCGCTCACCAGCAACGAGCCGTCTTGGTGCACCGCCAGCATCGTCGGGCGACCTTGCGCTTTGCCGTCCTTGTCGAGGAAGCCGGTCAGGACATTGACCGGTTTGCCGACCGGCAACCCTTTGTCGAACGCGACAAAAATGACATCATAGCCCGAAACTGGCTTGCGGTTCCACGATCCGTGCCGCGCGACAAACGCGCCATTGGTGAAGGGTCCGCCAAGCTTCGCCTTGTCGGCAAAGGCCAGCCCCAATGGCGCCGTATGGGTGCCAAGCGCATAATCCGGACGCCGCTCATATTCCCGCTTTTCGGGACGTCCGGGCTGGACACGGTGGTCGGTATAACCACCCCAGAAGTGATGCGGCCAGCCGTAATCGGCACCGAATTCAACCTGCGCCAGATAATCGGGCACGAGGTCCGAACCGAGCATGTCGCGTTCATTGACGACGGTCCACAGCACCCCGTCGCTATCCCAATCGAGACCAACCGGATTACGCAAGCCCGCCGCGTAAGAAATCTTCTTGCCCGTCGCGATATCGAGCTCGAATACCCGTGCCCGACCTTCCTCAAACTGCATCCCGCGTTCGGCGATATTGCTGTTCGAACCGACGGCAATATATAGCTTCTTGCCATCAGGCGACGCTGCCAGATTGCGCGTCCAGTGGTTATTGGGTGCCTTACCGTTCAGGTCTGTAATCTTCTTACCCTTGGCGGCGATCTTGCTGTCCCCCGCCTTGTAGGGGAATGCGAGTACCGCGTCGGTGTTGGCGACGAAAAGCGTGTCGCCGACCAGCGCCATCCCGAACGGCGAGTTGAGCCCGGTGATAAACGGCGATTTGATCTCGGGCTTACCGTCGCCATCGGCATCGCGCAGCAGCGTTATGCGGTTAGCCGACGGCACGCCGGCACCTGCCTTACCAAGGAGCCATCGCATCACCATACCTTCGATGCCGCCACCTTCGCGCGGCGGCGAGTTGGTTTCGGCCACAAGCACATCGCCATTGGGCAAAACATACATATTGCGCGGATGATCAAGCCCTTCGGCAAAGCGCTCGACCGTCAGGCCAGCCGCCACAACCGGCTTCTCGCCTGCTTTCCAACGATCCACTTCGGCGACTTTGACCGTCGGGATGATTTGTTCTCGTGGTTCACCGATGACGGGCTTTGAACCGGAAACCGCGTCGAGCGATAGCTGCGCCACGTCGGGACGGGCCAGATACCAGACTCCAATTGCGCCCAGCATGATGAAAATCAGGGCGATATTTCTGATATGTTTCCACATATTTGGGTTCTCACTCAATTACGCTTGCTGTCGATCAGCCAAGTGACCACCGCAGCAGCGATGCCAAGGCCTAGGCCGATAACCATTCCGGCCGACGGTTGGTCCACTATCACGCCAACAATTGCGCCGCCGAGCATCCCAATGGCGATGAATATCCCTCCGGCTGCCTTATTCTCTTGCTGTTCCATGCCGCCCCCTTGCCACCGAACATGTTACCCAAGCAAGCGTCATTAGCGGAACTTAATTTTTGCTAACCAATTGCCTTGACGGATAATCGACACCGGATCGCTAGAGCCTGTGCTTGCAGGCACGCCAGCACCCCGGCGCTGCCTGCTACCCGACGATAATAACAGGAAAGCCCGCGCGTTTATGTATCTGCCGCTCTACGTCGAACCGCGTGATGTTATCGAAGCCGAAACGCTCATCCACCGGTTTGGCAAAGCCGCAGGGATCGAAGCCGCCGACCGCGCGGAAGCCAGCCGCAACATCGGCAACCACCTGAACTTCTGCCGCTGGCGCCAAATCGAGCGGTTGATCATACTGTTGAGTGTGGAGACGACGTTGGGGACGGTGCACTGAAACGGCTGCGTGTGACGCTTGCTCGGGCCGAAAATTCGAGCCATATGTGCAACCACGACCTCGAACAACGCTCGAACTAGTTTATTGTCCCAGGAATTCTCTCAACCAGCTAAAGCAAAGATGAAGCAATTGCGGATCGCCTAAGCGGCGTTTTAGGTGAGACGTTAGTGTGACCTTTCGCGGGATGTTGTTTGATTTGTTTCCTACAGAAATTTGGTCGAATCCACTGTGAACTTGTGGGTTTTCTGCGGGTTTTCGGGTGAGGCGCTGGGGGGGGGTGTTCCATAAAAGCCACAACGGAAAAAAATGAAAAAGGTCGCAGGCCTTCTCTACAAGGACGTTTCGAAATGTAAAAATGCGCGTGATTTTTGAAAGCGGCTGCGCCGATTCGCGCCACGCCTTATTTCCTTTTTTCCCTTCTGGCCTTTTATGAAACGCATCTTCCGACCTCCCTGCTTGCACCAACCCCGCCACCCTGCCACATCTGCTTTATGCGGGAAAAGGAACTCAGGCTGGCGTTGATCTGCTATGGCGGGGTCAGTCTTGCGGTTTATATGCACGGCGTCACGCGCGAGATCTGGCATCTGCTCCGCGCCAGCCGGGCCTATCATGACGGCACGCCGCCGGGTGGTGGCAGCGAGGGCATTTATCGCGATATCATTGCCGATATGGAGGCCAAAAGCGGCGTCAAGCTGCGCGTGCTCGCGGACATTATTGCAGGCTCTAGCGCGGGCGGGATAAACGGGATATTCCTCGCCCAAGCCATCGTCACCGGGCAATCGCTTGAGCCGCTGACCGAAATGTGGCTGGAAAATGCCGATGTCGATACATTGCTCGACCCAGATGCGCGGCCCTTGTCACGATTTA
>JANLRW010000346.1:0-8403 GCA_031361925.1 Sphingomonadales bacterium | reverse complement strand
TTGAAATCTCCGGACGTGAAATCAGTCGCAGCGTTGCTTGTAGTTTTATTCTTTCTGTTCTCCTGCGGCAAAACCACCGAGTGCATCTACTATGATAACATTGATCCATTAAGAGTTTGCTCAAAAATTTATAGTCCCGTGTGCGGATGTGATGACGTTGAATATCCCAATGAGTGCTATGCACAGCGAAGCGGAGTAGTGTCATGGATTGGCGGACCGTGCCCTTAGACCCGGATTTGCAATCCGGAGGGACGAGTGAAAGGTCAAGAGCGAGCGCCACATCGACGACGCCGAACCGCTCAACCAGCAGATGCTTGTTCCGGCCAGACCCCACGCGTTGGTGCGAGGAAAACACCTGATCACCAAATTGCCGAGTCCACCGTTCGCCGTCGCCTTCGGGCGTGAATGTTACCGTGACGGATATTGTGTCCGCACTTTTTGGAAAGCCGATGATCGCGGCAATTGCCCGGGCGAATATCCCGGTGCCGCGTCGCACGCTGGCGGTCCCGCTCCAACGGCGCTCGGACGAGCTGTCGTGTAGCGCTTTAACATGTGACGGCAGGTCATCAAATGCCGCGCCGAGAATGTGGCGATAGATTGGGCCAACTGATCGATCATCACGAAACCCTGTATAGATTGTCCGCCCGGCGAACAGCCGGTCGTAATCCGAAAGCTCTAGCGCGTGGGTGGCGGCGCGCGCGCCGGGCGCTGGTGGTTCTCCAGCTAAAAATTTACGAATGATGCCCTCGATTGCCATCGACGGAATCAATGGTCCGTCATCGGCCTCCGCCAGCAAGTGCCAGCTCCGCTCAACCTTCTGGCCGTTGCTGGTGCCGCGCGCATGGACAAACATGCCTCCGCGATGCTCACCGAACTTCATCATATTGAGCACAGCGTAGAACAGCCCGGAAAACCGCACCAATGACGGTAAGTGCAAGGTGTGGCGTGTAATTGCGAGGAGATTGAGGACGCGGTGCAGGATTTCTGGGACGGGTCCTGCTCCCATCCAGATGTCGGTCATCGTCGGATGCTCTGGCGGTAGAACTTGCAGGTCGGGCACATCGACCAATGAGAAGCGGATGTTGTGCAGTGGCATCCGGCCGGGGACAGCGACTGTGTAGCGCATATTTTCGGCTAAGCCGATGCCACTTGAACGAGCGCCATCGCGAGTCAGCTTTACCGGCGCGCCAGCATATCCCATCACCGCACGCATCACATTGAGCCCGATGCCAGCAAAAGGCGATGGAGCAATACCGCCTTTCACTTCGATAATGTTCATGGTCTTCGCGATTTCGCGCAAGACTGCGGCAGTGAGAACGGGAAAGCTGCTGACACCCGATAGTATCAATACGCCTGCGCTTTTGGCTCGTTCATCATATTGTGAGATGCCGAACACAAAATCTGCGCCGTCGGCAAAATCCAGATAATGAACTTTTGCCGCAATGCACGCCTCGACCACCAGATAACCTTCGGTCCCATATTCCTGAAACGGCCCAGACGCATCGACTACTAGGTCAGGCTTTAGCTGAGCGAGGCCAGCAGCGATATCTCGCCTGTCCAGCCTGACCGGGTCAACAACAGCTACACCGCTAAAGCCGGCACAGAATCGCCGGGCCTTTGCCTCATCGCGACCGCATATCAATATTGTCGCCTGAGGCACATCGCGCAAGAGTTGCGCCAGTCGGCCACCAAATACCCCGTAGCCGCCCAATATCAATATTTTCACGCGAAATTGCCTATCGTGCTGATTACAACACGCGCGAGCGCAGGTCGTGTGGCGGCACCCAACATGTGTCGCGTTTGCCGAATATGCGGTAGCGGTTCCGGGCTATCAGGCGATAGATCGGGTCGCGCATGATCCTTGGCACAAGCCGGAAAATCGAAGCAATACGCCAAGGCATTCCCAATCCTTCATAAATAGACAGCACAGCATCGCTGTCCGTGCGCACAGTTGCACCGTCAATCACTAGGATTGTCGTCGGATCGGCTGGATCGAACCCATGATGACGAAACAATTGCGCGCCAACGCTGCCCTGCATTGATGCGAGATAATATACTTTTTTTCGGTCATGCTGTAGAATGAACTTTGCGTTGGCCGAACACAGCACACATTCTGCATCAAACAACACGATACGCCCATCAGGCACTGGTCTGTCGTGCACCGGGATATTTTGCGTGAGGTCGTCCATATCGAACATCGCTTTAGCCTGACATCAAGAACATGCCAATGATGTCGGCGGCGCGTGTTTCGCCGCAATGTCTTGCAGCACGAAAATAGTGTTGTCCGGTCCGCATTTCATTGTGCCACAAACGTCCGGCAAGCGGTGCGCCACACGCTGCCAAATTCGCAGTTGCACTCGTGAATTATTGCTGTATTATATATGCAATACACAAGGAGTGCACTTCAGATGAAAACGCCTATGTTCCTTCTTCCTCTAGCCGCGCTTTCGCTGTCTGCGTGCGGATATTCGGTGTTCGATGCTGCCGAGGATATGAGTAGCAGCAACGACAACGGGCTGGCCGATGGCACCGCGATTACCAACGCCGCCGCCACAACTGCGGCTTTTACCGAGCTGGAGGCTTCTGGCCCCGACGATATTGTCTTTGTCACCGGCGATACATTCTCGGTGAAGGCGACCGGCGATGCCGAGACAATCAAAAATCTGCGCTACAAGGTGAAGGACGGCACGATCATGATCGGGCGGGTCAAAGAGAAAATCTGGACGAGTGGCCGCAAAGGTGTGACCATCACGGTTACCGCGCCGCGTCTTTCCGAAGCCTCGCTGGCCGGTTCCGGCAGCTTTGCCGCTGACAAGATGGTCGGCGAAAAAATTTCGCTTGAAACCGCTGGTTCGGGCAGCATGTCGGTTGTCGATATCACCGCCAAATCGGTCGAGGCCGAGGTTGCGGGTTCGGGCGACGTGACACTCGGCGGAAAGGTCAACAGCGCCGAATATTCGATCGCCGGTTCGGGGAATATCGACTCGGTCAAAATGGCCAGCACCGATGCCAAAGTGTCAATTGCAGGATCGGGCAGCGTTAAGCTGACCGCGACCGGCAAGGTCGACGCAAGCATTGCAGGCAGCGGCGATGTCGATGTCACAGGCGGCGCAAAATGCACATCGTCGACGATGGGGTCGGGCAGTATCAATTGCTCTTGAGCAGTACTACTTGTCGCCGATGTTGACACCGTTGGCTTTGTCGAGAAATCTCACGCTCTCGGCAACCACGGGATAGCGTCCGCGGAACAGCGTGCCTAATGCCAGCACAAGGTCATTGTGGCTGCCGCCCTGTTGGGGGCGTAGCGTGATATCCCCGCCTGCTGCCTTTTGCTTGGCATACAGGCTGTTCGAATTGCGAATTCGCACGACAGTGTCATCGGTCCCGTGGATCAGCAGGATCGGGGGGGCATCTTTGCGCACAAACGTAATGGGCTGCGTGGCCAGCGGGTCGGGAAACTCGCCCATCGCATTGATCGCACGCTTCGAGGTGAACGGATAAAAGTCGGCGGCACCTGCCAGGCTGATCGCTGCGGTGACGGGCTTGTCGCCCAACCATTGCGGATCGAGCGCGAGCATCAGGGCGTTATACGCGCCCGCAGAATGACCCGCCACGCTCACCCGCGCCGGGTCTCCGCCATATTTGCCAATATTAGCCTGCACCCATTTGACCGCAGCCGCGCTGTCTTCGACAAAGCCGGGAAAACGCACCTGCGGCACTTTGCGGTAATCGGGCAGCACGACGATATAGCCTGCCTCCACGAAAGGCCGTGCGGCGTAACTATACTCGGTGCATGTGCCGTTCGCCCAGCCACCGCCATAGAAAAACACCAATACCGGGCGCGGAGTTTTGGACGTTTCAGCGGTGGCCCAGATGTCGAGCTTGTTGCCATTTTTGTCGAACGCGATGCCGTCTGCCAATTTGGTCACATCGGCACGGCTGGCAATCCGGTCGACGGTGTCAACCAACAATGCAGGCGAATAAAAGAATAACCCTACCCCCACTGCGATGCACAGCACGAGTAGCCCGAAAATCCATTTAGCCAGCAATATCATCCGTGCGCCCTTATATCGTCGTTGGCCGATTTAGGCAGATACGAAGGATCAGGGCAAGTGGTTGCCGGTAGCAGGCATATATTGTTCAAACCATAGCGCGCATCCGTTTGGCACGCGCCCCGGGGCTGGGGTGGGTTGCCAAAAATTGCAGCGGGTTTTTCTTATCGCCGTCCATCGCGGCCAGTTTCTCGAGCGCGGTCACCGCGCCCATCGGTTGATAGCCTTTAGTCTTCATGAAGTTCATCGCGTAATCATCGGCTTCTTTTTCGTTGCTCTGGCTATGCTGGGCGACAACGACCTTTTTGAACAGGTCGCCAAGTTCGCTCGACGCCATCCGGCCAACGGTCCCGCCCGCAGCACCTGCGCCCTTTTGCAGCGCACTCGCGCGCAACGCCGCCTGCATTCTTTTCTTGCTGTGCCCTGCCTTCACATGGCCGATTTCATGACCGATGACATAGCGCACTTCGTCATCGGTAAACTGGTCCATCAAGCCAGCAAACACGCGGATCGTGCCATTGCCCATCGCAAAGGCGTTAACATCCTTCACCAGATAGGCCTTGATATTCATGTTCAGCCCGTCATGGCTCTGCAACCCTTTTGAAAGTGCCGCGATGCGTTTGCCATACGGGTCTTTTAGGCCGGCGATAGGGTTCATCTTGTCCGTCTCTGCCGCAACATCATCGAACTGGCTTTTCAAGTCGGCATCGCTAATCGACTCTGCGGCAACCAAGTCCTTGCCCGCGCCCAATGCTTTTTTGAGATTGAGTTGGGCCCAACCCGGTGCGGCGATGCTGATGCCCCCGGCCAGTGCTGAAATACGCATGATTTCGCGGCGTGTAAGAATGATCTCGGACATTGAACATCTCCCTCGGTTTGGCGCATCGTGCCTTCGCTCAGGCCCATCGTCAAGTGCGCTAATCGTCCTCCAGAACAGTCCCCGGTTCTGCGAATACGAACCGTCGTGCAACCGCAAAGCTATGCCCGGCGCGCAGAAAGCCTTGCAATTGCTTTTGCTGCTTTTCCGGAGGAGCGATTTCTACGGCATAGGGTCCGATGCGTTTGCGGCGCGCATAGTTTTGCGCCGCGACAAAGCCGCTCTCGCTCATATGCTCGTTGGCGCCAGTCGCGTCGCTTTCGACGATGCCGCTGGCGCGCAAATCTTCGTCTAGACGTCTTTTCCCATATCCGCGTGCCACGAATGAGCGGCTGCGGGCCTCGGCGAAATGCGCGTCGTTGACATAGCCAAGCGCGGAAAACTGGCTCACCAGCGCATCTATGTCAGCGGGATAATCGTTACTCCAACCCCGTTCGCGGATTTTGCGGGCGAGATAAGTTGTTAGTTTGGTCCGGGTGGTGGCGTATTTGCCAACATAATGCAGCGCGAGGCCCCGCAAACGCGCATCATCCAACGGCGGCGGCGGTTTTTTGGGAGCGCGGGGATTGTTCACGCCCTATTTGTGCCACAGTCGGGTCGAATTTTGAACTGGTATCGACGGGTAGGAGTCGAGGATAACAAAAATGTCACAAAGGGCCAAAGAGTCCGGGTCATAATAGCTATGGGAAACCGCATGAGCGAACTCGCACCGACGCCGACACACGATGATCTGCCGCGCCGCCTATCCGATTTTGCCACGCTTGGTGAGGCGCTTGATTATGCGGCAACCGGCAAGCGCGGGTTAAATTTCCATGACATGCGTGGAAAGCTGGCCAGGGCTTATCCATATTCGGAGATGCGCGAAGATGCACTGCAATTTGCCTATCGGTTGATCAGCCACGGGATCGCTAAGGAAGACCGGATTGCGATTATCGCCGAAACCGGCACTGATTTTGCGGCATTGTTTTTCGGCTGCATTTACGCAGGTGCCTGGCCAGTGCCGCTGCCGCTGCCGACCTCGTTCGGCGGCAAAGAAAGCTATGTCGATCAGCTTTCGGTCCAGTTGCAAAGTTGCGACCCGAAAATATTATTTTACCCGGCCGAACTTGCCGAGATGGCGGGTGAAGCCGCGACCGCTTGCGGGGTCGAGGGCTTGGACTGGGAGAGCTTTGCCGACCGGATTGCGCTTAAGGCAGAACTTCCGACGGCGCAAACGCAAGAGATTTGCTATTTGCAATATTCGAGCGGATCGACCCGTTTTCCGCACGGTGTTGCGGTAACGCACCATGCGCTGCTCAACAATCTATCAGCCCATTCGCACGGGATGGAGGTGACCGACACCGACCGCTGCGTGTCATGGTTGCCTTGGTATCATGACATGGGGCTCGTCGGATGTTTCTTGTCGCCGGTCGCCAACCAAGTATCGACAGATTACATGAAGACTGAGGATTTTGCGCGGCGTCCGCTGGCATGGCTCGACGTCATCAGCGCTGCTGACGGCACAGTCATCAGCTACTCCCCGACCTTCGGCTATGATATTTGCGCGCGCCGGATTTCAAGCCAAACGCATGTTTCGGAGCGCTTCAACCTCGCCAAATGGCGGCTGGCCGGAAACGGCGCCGACATGATCCGCCCTGACGTGATGCAGGCATTTGTCGATGCGTTTGGCGACGCCGGGTTCAAGGCATCGGCGTTCTTGCCCAGCTACGGTCTGGCCGAAACGACGCTGGCGGTGTCGATTATGCCGCCGGGTGAGGGTATTCAGGTTGAACTGGTCGAGGAAACAGAACTGACCGGCCATGCAGGGGCTGCCGACCGCCCGACACGTTACCGGGCCATCGTCAACTGCGGCAAGGCGGTGAAGGATATGACCATCGAAATTCGCGACGAGAATCGCGGCGCGCTTGGCGACCGGACCATTGGCAAAGTCTGGTGTTCGGGGCCGTCGCTGATGAAGGAATATTTCCGCGATAAGGAATCAACCGATGCCTGTCTGGTGGACGGCTGGCTCGACACTGGCGACATGGGTTATATGTCCAACGGCTATATCTTCATCGTCGGTCGCGCCAAGGATATGATCATCATAAATGGTAAAAACCATTGGCCGCAAGACATTGAATGGGCAGTGGAACAGTTGCCTGGATTTAAGGCCGGCGACATCGCGGCATTTGCCGTGACGACGCCCGGCGGAGAGGAAACACCGGCTGTGCTGGTTCAATGCAGGACAACCGATGAGGTCGAGCGAGCCAAATTACGCGAACAAATCCGCGATAAGGTGCGCTCGGTCACCGGCATGAACTGCGTCGTCGAGCTCGTTCCACCCCGCACCTTACCGCGGACCAGCTCCGGAAAAATGAGCCGGGCCAAGGCGCGTAACCTGTATTTGTCAGGCGAAATCCAGCCCTATGCCATTGCTGCTTGAACGCGGACATGGCCGAAAACGTGGTTAATATCCGGTAAAGTTTCAAAGCAGTTGATTTAGAACGAAAATTTTACACCGGTTGGCCGCAATTGCGCTGCGTTGATTACCTTTGAGTAAGGTTACCGCGCTAAAAGCGGCGGGTGTTACGAAAAGAAACGTCTCTCGAACTGCCTACCGAACTGTCTTATAAGGCATTGTTGGGCCTTTCCGAGCCTGCCGGGCTTGACGGCGACCTTGTGCGTGGAATTCAAGCACGCACGATGCGCGCGCAAACAACATTGCGGGTGGCGTTCAATTTATTTTTCGCGATTATTGCGGTTTTTATGTACCGCGGCATTGCCCCGATGTGGAGTGCGGTGGGTTGGATTGCGCTGTTCTGCGCGTTCCATTTCTACTCTTTCAACCATTTTGCAAAGAAGACCGTTTGGGATAAGCCGAAGCTCGAAAGCCAGGATGTGATGCAGATCAACACCCATGCGGGTGCGACCGGGCTAATCTGGGGCTCGTCATTCTACTTTTTGGGATCGCATGGCGGACTAGTCGAAATGATCGGGCTTTGGTCGATCATCCTGTCGCTGATGGTGTACGCATCGCTATTGCTGCCAACCGCACCGTTGCCTGCCACAATTTTTATCGGGTTGACGTCTTTAAGCGCAACACTCGGCTTTGCTTATCAAGGGGCCTATTATCTCTCGGTCGCAGCGGCTGGAATTGGCGCATTGCTGGTGACCGCAAGCTTGCGCTCGGCGCGGGCGCAGATATTGTTCGAAATTGCCCACACCATCGTTCACGAAAAGTCAGAGACCGTTAGCCTGTTGTTACGCGAATTTGAGGACAGCGGTGCTGATTGGCTGTGGCAAACCGATACATCGCGTTGTGCGACGCATGTTAGCCCGCGCTTTGCCTTTGCCTTGGGTGAAGAAGCGCGGTCAATCGAGGGGCAGCCGCTGCTGAAATTAATTGCGGGCGACGCATGGGAAAAAGGTAAATATCACGAGGCGCTTCACGACCTCGCCGACCGGCTCAAACGGCGTGAATCTTTCAGCAACCTG
>JANLRW010000343.1:0-2202 GCA_031361925.1 Sphingomonadales bacterium | reverse complement strand
CGCCGCACGCATATCCCCGGTGACCGGCGCGACCATTTTGTTGCCGAGACCGAATTGTGGGATTTGTTCATGGCAATCACCGCAGAGCGCAAACGCCGCGAGATCGACCCGACGATTATTAAGCTCGGCGAACTCAAGGAGCGGATGGCGGCGAACAAAGATTTGCCTGCTCACGTCCGCGACCGGATTGGCCGGATGCACGAATTTATGGCAACGCTGACCGGCTGGTACGAACAGGTCCGCGGGCTGAAGAAGACCACGCTGATTTCGCTGATGAAGATGGGCGCGAAGGTTGCCCGCTTCATCCCCGGATCAAAAGACCACCCTTAATCAGGAGAAAGAATATGCCACCTGAACGATCGTGTAACTGCTAATTTCGATTTTTACAGAAATAACGGAAATATACCCTCTCCCACAGAAAGGACCAAGTCATGACCATATTAGCTTACAGCCTTTACCTCACAATCGCGATCGGTATGACCATCTGGGTCGCGTGGACGCTGAGCACCAACGGCAAAATTTACCTCATCCGCTGTTTTGGCCATGATGCCGAGCTGGCGACATCTGTGAACCATTTGCTGGTGGTCGGTTTCTACCTCGTCAATTTCGGCTTTATCGCATTGGCATTGAGCGCGGCGGGGACGGTTGCGACCACGGCCGAACTGATGCGCTTCCTCGGCTGGTATGTCGGGATTGCGACTTTGGTGCTAGGGGCCATGCACTTCTTCAACATGGGTGCGGTCACACGGCACGGCAAAAAGGTCGCCGAATGGGTCCACGGGCAGTTGCCCGAAGCCGCTCCCGAGCCTGCAACTGTCCGGACAGTGGCGCGGACCAGAAACGACAGCCTGCTCGATTGAGTCGCGCATCTGACGACCTCCCCGCCCACAATGGCGGGGAGGTTTTGCGCAATTCACCCTGCCAACCCCACAAGTCACCGTAAACCGCGCGTCGTTCATCGTTCGCACAGGACCGAAAGGCTCTTTTGCGCATTCCCCAACCGCAACGGCAAAGGAGTGAACAAAAATGGCCTATTTCCCCAAGAGCGCGATACTTCCGCTGTCAGCAGCCGGCGCGCTCATGATTGGCGCTTCGGCGACCGCGCTTTTTGCCCACCCGGGTCCAGAGGCGCATGCCCACACTCTCAGCAAGCCGATCGCCGGTGTGCGCAACAATTACTGGTATGATTATCGGTCCGACCTTGAGGAGGCCGAGATCGAGCTGCGCAAGGATTTGAAGCGCGCCAAGACTGCGCAAGACAGGCGCGAGGCTTACGCCGAATATGACCAGGAATTATATGACGCGCGCAAGGATTACACGCAGGAGATGCGCGAACGCGGATATTTGCGCCGTGGTAGTGTCGAGGTGCTCGACTAAATAATCGCCCTCGCCGCTGCCCCCATATGGACAGCGGCGGCGGCTATCCCTATCGGCTGGTCATGTCCTTACAGCCCAGCGATTCCATCCTCATTGTCGATTTCGGTAGCCAAGTTACCCAACTGATCGCCCGCCGCGTGCGCGAGGCCGGGGTCTATTCCGAAATCGCCCCGTTCAACACCGCTGCCGAAGCATTCGCGCGGATGAAGCCCAAGGGCATTATATTGTCGGGCGGCCCCGCGTCGGTGATTACCGACGGTAGCCCCCGCGCGCCGCAAGTGGCGTTCGACAGCGGCCTGCCGATCCTTGCCATCTGTTATGGCCAACAAACATTATGCACGCAATTGGGCGGCACGGTCGAGGGCGGACACGCGGCGGAATTTGGCCGCGCCGATGTGGAGATATTGAAATCCAGCCCGTTGTTCGACGGCTTCTGGGAGGTCGGCGGCAGCTATCCCGTGTGGATGAGCCACGGCGACCGCGTGACGGTTGCGCCCGAAGGCTTCGAGGTCATCGGCACCTCGCCGAACGCGCCATTTGCAATTTGTGTCAACGAGGCGCGCAAACATTACACCACAATGTTCCACCCCGAGGTTGTGCATACACCCGACGGCGCGAAGCTCATCTCCAACTTCGTCCACAAGATTTGCGGGCTGGCGGGCGACTGGACGATGGCCGAATTCCGGGCCACCAAGATCGCCGAAATCCGCGCGCAGGTGGGTTCGGGCCGCGTGATTTGCGGGCTGTCGGGCGGCGTCGATAGCTCGGTCGCGGCGATCTTGATTCACGAGGCAATCGGCGAGCAACTGACCTGCGTATTCGTCG
>JANLRW010000324.1:0-4024 GCA_031361925.1 Sphingomonadales bacterium | reverse complement strand
GCGCCTCGACATACGCATCAGGGCTGGCGGCAGCTTTGCCTCGCATTGCTTAATAAGCGCGAGCGATGGCGAATTCTACAGCTTCGGTCAACTACGCCTTGGCCTCGCCCCCGGGGAAATGCGCGATAGCATCGATTGCCCGCTGGCCGTAATGGCGGGCACGTTCGATGGTGTCATCAATTGCGCCATGGCTATGCAACAACGCGGTCGCGTGGGAGAGATCGTCGTCTGCAATCCGGTTACCCAGCATTGCATCACGCCAAAACTGCTGTTCGTCAGACGAGCCTCTGCTGTGCGCTAGAATGACCGGCAAAGTCACCTTGCCATCGCGAAAATCATCGCCACTGTCCTTGCCCATCGTTGCGCCGTCAGAGACATAGTCAATAGCGTCGTCAACCAATTGGAATGCGATTCCAAGGTTGCGCCCATATGCATCAAGCGCCATCTCGTGCCCCTCGCCACTTTCAGCGACAACCGCAGCAATCCGGCAAGCGGCGGCGAACAATGCAGCGGTCTTCGCGCCGATGATGTCGAGGTAGCGTTCCTCGCTGGTCGCGATCTGGCGCTGCGCCGTCAGCTGGTTGACCTCTCCTTCCGCAATCACTGCAGATGCGTGGGACAAGATTTTCAGGACTTTGAGCGAGCCGTCCTCAACCATCAGTTCAAACGACCGGCTGAACAAGAAATCACCAACCAGCACCGCAGCGGGATTGCCAAAAATCAGGTTTGCCGCAGTCTTGCCACGCCGCATGTCGGAGCCATCGACCACATCATCATGCAGCAACGTCGCGGTATGGATGAACTCCACAGCGGCAGCCAACTTATGGTGCCGCTCGCCAGGATAATCCAGTAACCGCGCGCAGGCCAGCGTCAGCATCGGTCGCATCCGCTTGCCACCGCCCGCAATCAAATGACCCGCCAATTCGGGAATGAGCGGAATTTCGGATTGCATCCGGTCAAGGATCACGGCATTTACGCGGTTCATGCCCGGCGCCACAAGCTTGAGCATCGGTTCAAGCGAGGGAGCGCGGTGGCCGCTGAGTTGGTGAATGCTTGCTGTCATCTTGCAACCGCACTGCCAATCCGGCCCCAACAACGCAAGTGCAAAAGCCGCATTTAGCCTTGTCCAAAGCGCCATGACGCGGCACAGAGTTGGGTATGGGCGACGACAACATCCTCGAAAGCTACCGCAGCAGCATCGACAACATCGACGCAGCCTTAGTATTCATGCTCGCCGAGCGTTTCAAAATTACGCAAGCTGTCGGCGAATATAAGGCCAAATCGTCATTGCCGCCCGCCGACCCGGCACGCGAGGAACGGCAGATCGAACGGCTGCGTCAACTGGCCCGCGACGCCAAGCTTGATCCGGACTTTACCGAGAAATTCTTGCGTTTCATCATCGACGAGGTGATCCGCCATCACCAGCAGATCAGGGATAAAGGCTAAATCCGCCTAACTCGCCGCCTTGGGCAATCGCAACCGGACCAGCAAACCGCCCAGATCGTCACTTTCCTCTAACGCAACCGAGCCGTCATATATTTCCGCAACATCGCGGACAATGGCAAGCCCCAGCCCTGTTCCCGGTTTACCCGTGTCCAACCTGACACCGCGATCAAATATTCGTTCGCGCTCGGCTTCAGGAATGCCCTTGCCGTCATCCTCGACCAGCAGCTCAACATAGCCGCTGTTTTCTTCGACCGTCACAAACACGCTGCCACCGCCATATTTCGCAGCATTTTCGATTAGGTTGCCCAGCATTTCGTCGAGATCTTGCCGCTCCACCCGTGCCGCCAGCGTCTTGTCCCCAGCCATGTCCAACCGGACGTGCGAATATAGCCTGCTGACTGCACGTTCGACCGATTCAAGGCTATCCCATACATCGGCGCGGCTATGGCTGTGCCCGCGCCTGCCGACCGCACGGGCGCGGGCGAGATGGTGATCGACCTGCCGCCGCATCGTCGTTGCTTCACGGATCACTGTTTCATCGAGGTCGCCAGCCTTGGCCGTCGCGCTGTTCATGATGACAGTCAGCGGGGTCTTCAGCGCATGGGCAAGGTTACCCGCATGACGCCGCGATTCTTCAGCCTGTTTCTCATTATGGTCCAACAGCGCGTTCAATTCGTTTACCATCGGCATGACTTCGTCAGGAAGCGCTTGCTTGACGCGGCTTTCGCGGCCGCTGCGCATTTCGGCAATTGCTTCGCGAACCGCGCGAAGCGGCCATAATCCATAAAATGTTTGTAGCGCTGCTAAAATGATCAATCCGAGGGCGAGCAGCATGAAGCTGGTCACCAACACCGTGCGCAGTTCTTCGACCTGTCCCTCCAGTCCGTCGGTCGATTGCGCCACCATGAATATCCAGCGGGTATCGCTATCAGGCAGCATGATCGAACGTTCGACGATGCGCACAGGTTCGTCGCGGTTTCTGACGGCGTTGCGAAAATGCGTGGTGCCGCCCGGCGCATTCCATTCAACCGGAAGGGGGTCGTCCCACAACGAGCGCGAAGGGTAATCCTCCTGCCCTTTGCCGCTGATCTGATAATAAAGCCCGCTATTAGGTTCCAAAAAGCGCTGATCGCCCAGCGGCCTGTTCTGACGCACCTCGCCGTCCGGACCAATCTCTGCCGACGCGATCATCGCGGTCAGGACATATTCGAGCTGGTCGTCAAAATTGCGCTCGATAGAACTGGCGAGCACGCGGTCAAGTGCAATGCCGCCGCCGATCAGCAATATCGTAATCCACGCCGCAGCGATGACAATCATCCGTCTGCTAAGCGAACCCGTGCTTTGCAGCTGTGCCCGCCAACTGGCAGGGGCTGACGCTGGCGTCGCCGCTTTTATGGCGGCAGGCTGGTTCAGCTGACGGGTTCCTCAAGGCTGTAACCGAGGCCGCGAATGGTCGAAATCACTTCCTGACCGAGCTTCTTGCGGATGCGGGTGACGAACACTTCGATGGTGTTAGAATCGCGGTCAAAATCCTGATCGTAAATATGTTCGATAAGTTCGGTGCGCGAGACGACCTTGCCCTTGTGGTGCATCAGGTAGGACAGCAGTTTGTATTCCTGCGCGGTCAATTTTACCGGCTGACCGTCGAGCGTTACACGGCCCGAACGTGTATCGAGGCGGACATCGCCAACCGTCAGTTCACTCGATGCGTTACCCGAGGCACGACGGATGAGCGCTCGAAGCCGTGCAATCAGCTCCTCGGTCTGAAACGGCTTCGCGAGATAATCATCAGCGCCAGCGTCAAGGCCTGCGACCTTGTCCGACCAGCTATCACGCGCGGTCAGCACCAGCACTGGAAACTTCCGGCCTTCCTTGCGCCACCGGTCAAGAACCGTCAGCCCGTCGATTTCGGGCAAACCAAGATCGAGTATCACGGCATCGTAATTTTCGGTCGAGCCCATATAATGGCCGTCCTCGCCGTCAACGGACAAATCGACCGCGTAACCCGCGCCTTCAAGGGTGGCCTTCAACTGCTGGCCAAGGGTAGGTTCGTCTTCAACGATCAGGATGCGCATATAGTGCCCTTCAAATGCAAAGCTATGTGTTGGCGGAGGGCTAGCAGATTAGCGCGGCACACGCAAAACGCTATCAGCGCTGGCGTAAAACGCCACCTGTGCGGGCATCAACGTCGACGAAGATAACACGGTCGCCGTTTAAAAATTTCAACCGGTAGACCTGCGGGCCAGGATCATATTCCGGCCCGAGATACTGCATTCCGCGCATTTTGGGGACCACCGAAGATTCGATCTCGCGCAGTTTTTTCACCTTGCCCGATTGCACATCCTCACGCGCATCGGACTGTTCTCCGCGCCGGGCTTCGGCAGCGGTTCCGGTCATCAGCATCGCGGCAGCGATCAAAGCAAGCGTGGATATTTTGTTAACCATGCGCACCACCTACCCATCAAGCATTGAACGCAATCTGAATGGCGCGTCAATCATTTGGTAAGGATTGAGCCAATCGCAGCCCAGCCTATTTCACCATTTCAAAGCTGATCGACAAGGACACCGTCGAGGTTAT
>JANLRW010000032.1:0-10077 GCA_031361925.1 Sphingomonadales bacterium | reverse complement strand
AATTGATTGCTGCGATGAGTTCGGACTGGAGTGTGGCTATGTCGGTCATGTCGTTCGCCTGCATAAGCAAAAGGGCGCGAACGGCAAGTGCCGCCCACGCCCTTTTGCGCATTACCCGAAGTTGGAAGCTTAAGCTGCTTTAGCCAGAGCCGCCTTCGATTGCGCAATGATCGTGCTAAACATCGCCGCTTCGTTCATCGCCATGTCGGCCATGATTTTGCGGTCGAGTTCGATACCCGCCAGCTTAATGCCGTGCATGAATACGCCATAGGTCATGCCTTCGGCGCGGACCGCGGCGTTAATACGCTGGATCCACAAGGCGCGGAAATTGCGCTTGTTTACCTTGCGGTCGCGATACGCATATTGGCCGGCCTTTTCGACCGCCTGCCGCGCAACGCGGATGGTATTTTTGCGGCGGCCACGAAAGCCCTTCGCTTGCTCTAATATTCTTTTGTGTTTGGCGTGTGTGGTTACACCCCGTTTGACGCGTGCCATAATCTATATCCTTTAGCTAAAAACGTTCGCTGGTCTTAAAGACCGTAGGGCGCCCATTTCTTGATTGTCTTGGCATCGGGATCAGAGATCACGCTGGTGCCACGGTTCTGGCGGATATACTTCGCATTATGGCTGCTCAAACGGTGCCGTTTTCCAACGACGCCGTGCTTGATCTTGCCGGTTGCAGTGATCTTGAATCGCTTCTTCACACCGCTTTTGGTCTTTAGCTTGGGCATTTTGGTCTCCTTTGGAAGTCCGTATCAAGCCGACATGGCAGCCCTTTTGGCCAGCCTGCTTATTCGGAAGCGACGGCCTTTAGCCGGATTCGCGCAGAAATCAAGCCGAAAGGCAGGTTTAATGGCGATCACTCGGCTGCGGCACCTGCAGCACCTGCAACGGCTGGCCCAGCGCGTCTGCACGAGCGCGGATTGCGGCTTGGCTGATGGGCCGGGGCATAGCGAGATAATCGCGCGGCGACATCCCCATGAAATCATGAAAGTCGCGGGTGAAATGGGCTTGGTCGTGATACTGGGCATCCATTGCACTGGTCCATCTGAGCTCCGGGTCGAGCAAGCGAACCCCCAGACTGCGTAAAAACCGTTGCCGCCGCAGCAAGCGTTTGGGCGGAAAACCGAAAACCCGGCGTGACAAGCGCTCCACGCGCTGGGTCGGGAGACCCAAAACGTCAGCAAGTTGCGCCACATTTGCCATGTCCGGGCTGGTCAGCGCGGTATGAAAAATATTGATCTCTTCTTCTTTTTTTGAGCTGGCCTTAAGTACAGCCAGAAGCATGGTATCGAAAATTGATGCAATGTTTTCAGGTTCGTGTTGGGTAGCGATGCGCTGCCAGATCGCGTTGAAGAGCGAAAATGCCGGGTCGCGCGTAACATCGAAGACCTGATTTGTCCGCTTGCTGGCGTCGATCCCGATCAAGTTGAACCAGCCCATTGGAGAAATACCAATTCCGGCCATTTTGGTTTTCTCAAACCGGATGTAGCAGGCACGCAGGGTCGGCCCGGTCAAGCTGGCAACAGGTACGGTCACTGGTGGATCGGGAACAACGCTTGCATCTACACTGCCTTCGAGCAGGAAACGCGCACTGGCCCATTCTGGATGAAGCACATCCTCGAGCTTTCGGTTGTCGGGCGCGTGAAAATCAAAAAAATAATAGGTAGTGATATAGCGACGCAACGCGGGCGCTGGCAAAATGAAACGATACTGACCGACTTCGCCTAGTGCCGACAATCGAGCGCCTCCAGTACGTCATAGAGGCGCGCGGGGTCGCCCAGCGCAATTACATGCCCATCCGATGCTGCATGCAACGGTTCACCCGCCCAGTCACACATGATGCCGCCCGACCCTTCTACGACGGGAACTAAAGCAGCAAAATCATGTAGTTTCAATCCTGCTTCGACAACCAGATCAATCTGTCCTGTGGCAAGCAGGCCATAATTATAGCAGTCACCACCCCAAATCATCCGCTTGTGCGCCGTCTTGGCTGCCAATGCCATGAAATGCTCGGCATTGTGGTCGTCAAAATATTGCGGGCCGGTGCTTGCTAGCGTAGCGTCTGCAAGCGATCGGCATGACCGCACACGAATAGGCGTGCCGTTAAGCGTTGTTTCCCGACCCGCCGCGCCCAGCCATCGTTCACCACTCACGCATTGGTCGATGACACCCAGCACTGGCCAGCCATCCTCCAACAGCGCAATCAGCGCGCCGAATATCGGGCGGCCCGCCATGAAGCTGACGGTGCCATCAATCGGGTCGATGACCCAGCTTCTGCCTGACGTTCCTGATTTCTCACCATATTCTTCACCGATTACGGCGTCATGAGGGCACTCTGCATCGAGTATAGCCCGGATTGCCGCCTCTCCGGCGCGGTCGGCCTCGGTCACTGGCGACGAATCGCTTTTGGCTTCATGGGCAAAATCGGCCCGGAAAAACGGGCGGATCACAGCCCCTGCCGCATCGGCTAGGCGGTTCGCCAACATGATGTCGGCGGGTGTCATCAATCGAACAGGCTCGATACCGAACTCTCGTCCGCAATTCGCCGAATCGCCTCGCCGAGCAACGGTGCTATCGGTAGGTGGCGGATATTGGGCGCGTCGGCGACCGCATCGGTAGCTTGGATGGAATCGGTGATCACCAATTCTTTTAGCACCGATCCGGTCACTCTTGCCGCTGCCTCGCCCGACAGCACACCGTGGGTGCAATAGGCCACGACTTCGGTTGCGCCGTTATCCTTCAGCGCCGCTGCGGCGTTACACAGCGTTCCACCCGAATCGACCATATCGTCGTGAAGCACGCAGAATTTCCCTTCAACATTGCCAATGATGTTCATGACTTCGGATACGCCGGCTTTCTCGCGGCGTTTATCCACGATCGCCAAGGGCGCATCGTCTAGCCGTTTGGCCAGCGCCCGTGCCCTTGCCACGCCGCCGACGTCGGGCGACACAACCATCAACGGCTCTCCGCCATAACGCGACAGGATGTCCGCGCTCATCACCGGTGCGCCGTAAAGATTATCCGTCGGAATATCGAAAAAGCCCTGAATTTGTCCGGCATGAAGATCGACCGTCAGCACGCGGTCGGCCCCCGCAGCGGTGATCATGTTGGCGACCAGCTTAGCGGAAATCGGTGTACGCGGCCCCGGCTTTCGGTCCTGCCGCGCATAACCGAAATAGGGTAGAACAGCGGTAATCCGTTTGGCCGAAGCACGGCGCAGCGCGTCTATGCAGATCAGCAGCTCCATCAGATTATCGTTTACCGGATGGCTGGTCGACTGGATTACGAACATATCTTCGCCCCGGACATTTTCGTGGATTTCTACAAAAATCTCGTCGTCGGCAAAGCGGCGGACGGCAACGTCGGTGAGCGGCAATTCGAGGTAGCTGCCAATGGCACGCGCCAGCGGCAGGTTGGCGTTGCCGGAAATCAGTTTCATGTGCCCATCCCCGAAATGACGGCCCCCGACGCGGCTGGCTGTGTGGATTCGTGAGGAACCTCTAGCGGCGGGTGGCGATGCTGACAATCGCCTTGCTCCAATTAAGGGGTCGCAATAGACAGGGGTTATGACCGATCAACTGACGATAGTGATGGCGCAGCTTAACCAGCGGGTTGGTGACCTTGCAGGCAATGCCAAAGCAATGCTTGAGTGGCGCGCCAAAGCGCCCGGGGCTGACCTGATTGTCTACCCCGAGCAACAACTGATCGGCTATCCGGCTGAAGACTTGGTGCTCAAACCTGAATTCGCAAGACAGGCCGCAGCGGCACTTGCCGATCTGGCAAAGGCGACCGCCGATGGCGGCCCGGCGATGCTCGTCGGGTCGATCTTCGTCGATAAAGGCTTGTTATACAACGGCGTTGCTTTGCTTGATCGCGGCACCATTGCCGCAGTGCGTTACAAGCGCGAACTGCCCAATTACGGCACCTTTGACGAGAAGCGGATCTTTGCGTCGGGGCCGTTCCCCGATCCCGTCGAGTTTCGCGGGGTTCGCTTGGGTCTGCCGATTTGTGAGGATGGTTGGCTGCCTGCCGTATCAAAGCATCTGGCTGAGCAAGGTGCCGAGTTACTGATCTCGGTCAATGGCAGCCCTTATGAAATCGACAAGGATCAACGGCGGCTCGATCAGGTCTTTGCCGCAAGGGTCGACGAAACTGGGTTACCTTTGCTGTTCCTCAACCGCGTCGGCGGGCAGGATGAGCTTGTGTTCGATGGCTGCTCGTTCGTGCTCAACGCAAATGGTAAGGAGGCGCACCGGTTGCCTGACTGGAGCGAGGAACTGCGCGTTACCCATTGGCGGCGCGGTCCCGGCGGCTGGGCGTGCGAGGCCGGAGAATTGGCAGAATGGGAGCATCACCCAGCCGATATTTATAGCGCGATGGTGCTGGGCCTGCGCGATTATGTCGATACCAACCGTTTTCCTGGCGTCGTGCTCGGGCTTTCGGGTGGTATCGATTCAGCCATTTGTGCGGCGATTGCGGCCGATGCGCTCGGACCGGAGCGGGTGTGGTGCGTCATGTTGCCCAGCCGCTACACCAGCCAATCGAGCCTCGATGATGCTGCCGAGTGCGCTGGCCTCATCGGCTGTAAACTGGATACAATCCCGATATCGCCCGCAGTCGAGGCTTTTGACCTTATGCTATCAGGCAGCTTTACCGACCGCGACGTTGATATCACCGAGGAGAATGTGCAGAGCCGAATACGCGGCATGACCTTGATGGCGCTCTCAAACAAATTTGGTCACATGCTGCTGACCACGGGCAACAAGAGCGAAATGAGCGTTGGCTACGCGACGATCTATGGTGACATGGCGGGCGGCTATAATCCGCTTAAAGACGCGTATAAGATGACGGTGTTTGCGATTTCCAAATGGCGCAACAAATTTAAGCCCCGTATCGGACTTGGCCCCGAAGGGCCGGTCATCCCGCAGCAGATTATTTCCAAACCGCCCAGCGCAGAGCTTCGCCCTGACCAAAAAGACAGCGATTCGCTGCCCGATTATCCTGCTCTCGACAAGATGCTCCATGCCTTGGTCGAGGAGGAACTGTCGGTCGACGAGGTCGTCGCACGCGGCTTCGACCGCGCAGAGGTGACCCGAATGGAGCGCCTGCTCTACATTGCGGAGTATAAGCGACGCCAAGCCCCGCCAGGCACAAAGCTCGGTACCCGAAACTTCGGGCGGGACAGGCGTTACCCCATCACCAACGCGTTCCGGACAGCTTAAACGCAGGCCTGTGAAGGAAGCCAGAATTCCACTTGCAAAATTTAAGTGATAGTATAACATAACGGTCGGGAAAGGAGACCCGATATGAGCTATGTTAGTGAAAATAGACGGAGCAACTTCACCGGGATGGGTGCCGCCGTGTTGGTCAACGGTTCGATAATATTGGCGGTGGCCTTATCGCCGCTCATCGTTGAACCGAGGATGCCGGGACCGATCACGATTGGCCGTAACATTCCCGACGAACCACCGCCGCCGCCCACTTCCGAAAAAAAGGAAGCAAAGCCCATTACGCCGATTGTCGTGCCAAAGCCGATTTTCGAGACAATCCTTCCACCGGTTGGCCCGAAACCCACTACTGATCAGGAACAGGATATCACCAACGTTGCTGATGGTAACGGCGGCGATGACGCCACCGAAATTGTCCGCGAGGTCATCAAGCCACCAGTGCCGCCATTCAAAGCTGCGACGCGTGATCCCCGTTTCATCCGTAGCTTTCAACCTGACTACCCGGTTGGCATGTTGCAACGCGAGATTGAGGGTTCGGTCACAATCCGCGTTTTAATCGGGGTTGATGGCCGGGTGCGGCAGGCTAATGTTATCCGTGCCACAGAAGCCGAATTCGCCCGCGCGACCGAGCGTCAGGCGTTGAAGGCATGGCGGTTCAAACCTGCTATGCGCGGCGATCAGGCGGTTGAGGACTGGCAGACATTGACGGTGCGTTTCGACATTAACTGAAATTTGCCCTGCGCGGCGTAAAACCATGACTGGAAATTGCGCCGCGTGCGGTTTATTGGGGCAGAATGTCGTTTTTTCGTGATGTCTCAATTCGTAACGCTGGGTCTGACCTACTTGGGTTTTTGCGCACACGCGAACGCCATAGCCTACCGTTGCTATTGGCGGCCTGTGTGCCAACAGCGATCATTATCTACACATTCTACCTCGACACGCTGGAAAAGGCGAAGCCGCCGCCGCCGTCGGTAACCTATTTCGAAAGCTGGCCCGCAACACGCACTATTGAGGAATCGAAAGCAGCGATTGCCGAGCGGCAAAAGCTGAAAGACGAAATGATGCGCCGCGAGAAAGAGGCGTATAAGGCGTTTGGCCGGGCGGTGGGCATGGATGTCGAACGGATCGAACGAGAGGCCGAAGCCAAACGCGCCGCCGATAAGGCCGGTGCGCCGGCCGGATCGGGAGCAGCGAAATAACGCTATCCGACCATCAGCGTTTCATGAGTGTGGCGCTGTCGCTTGGCGAACGCGGCGTCGGACGGACCGGTCCCAATCCTTCGGTGGGGTGCGTCGTTGTCAACAATGGCAAGATCGTTGGTCGCGGCTGGACACAAGTTGGCGGACGTCCCCATGCAGAGGCAATGGCGCTCGAGCAGGCTGGCGATGCGGCGTGCGGCTCTACTGTCTATGTAACACTTGAGCCTTGTGCGCATGTTTCCGAACGCGGGGCGGCTTGTTCGGATTTGCTGGTCGCAGCAAAACCGCATCATGTGGTCGCTGCCATCGAAGACCCCGATCCGCGCATCACCGGCAAAGGGTTCGCACATCTGGCCGGTGCCGGAATTGAAGTGACTACTGACATCATGGCGGCACAAGCGCGGATATCTCTGGCTGGTTTCCGGTCGCGGATCGAGCGGCAACGGCCGTTTGTAACGCTGAAACTAGCAACGTCGCTCGACGGTGCAATCGCCTTATCCGATGGCACCAGCCGGTGGATTACAGGCAAAGCCGCACGCGCCCATACGCATATCGAACGTGCGCGCGCCGATGCGGTATTGGTTGGTGCGGGCACGGTTCGCGCCGATACACCGATGCTGGATGTCCGCCTTCCCGGCCTCGCTGACCGAAGTCCGCGTCGAATCATGCTTGGCCGTGGCGACGCACCTGGCGGTTGGGAAGCGATCGGCACTCCAGCGGAAATCGCGTCGCTAGATTGCAACAACCTACTGATCGAAGGCGGGGCAATCACTGCTGCCTCGTTCCTAAAAGCGGGGCTGATTGACCGGCTATTGCTATACCGCGCACCCATATTAATCGGCGGAGGTAAGCCGTGCCTTGGCGACATTGAGCTGGGGAACCTCGACGATGCCCATGGTCGCTGGCAATTGATCGACACGCGGCGGCTTGGCAACGACTGCCTTGAAGTCTACGAAAAATTCGACGCAATTTAAGGACGAACATGTTTACCGGCATTATCACCGACATTGGAACGATCCGCAGCACCGAACAGCGCGGCGACCTGAGGCTCGTCATCGAATGCGGCTATGACATGGCTGGTGTCGCTATGGGCGCGTCGATTGCCTGCTCGGGCGTGTGCCTGACCGTGGTTGACAAGGCCGATAGCTGGTTCGCGGTGGATGTGTCGGGTGAAAGTGTCGCTTGCACCGCGGGCGGTATGTGGCAGGCTGGGACGCGGCTCAATCTTGAACGTGCGCTGAAGGTTGGCGATGAACTCGGTGGGCATATCGTCACTGGCCATGTTGACGGTGTTGGTCAAATCATCGGCAGCGAACATGTCGGCGACAGCTGGAAAGTTACCGTGGCCGCGCCTTCGGAACTGGGTCCGTATATCGCCGCAAAAGGATCAATCACCGTTGACGGGGTTTCGCTCACGGTCAACAGCGTTTCCGATCAAGCTGCCGGCACCGTGCATTTCACGCTCAATATCATTCCGCACACCGCTGCGATAACGACACTGAATCTGGCGACGCCGGACCGGGAGGTTAATCTCGAAATTGATGTGCTGGCGCGCTATTTGAAGCGGATGGAAGACTTGAAAGCGGCCGCTTAAAACGGCAGCCAGCGCTGCTTCTTGGAAAATTTCATGTAACCGACATTGGCACCCAACCGAAGGCCGCCGCCAACGCGGATCGGGATGAGAACAATATCCCCGCGCCGCAAATAGCTGGCGTTGAACCCGCCGAGTAAATAAGCCGCGCCTTCACCTGCCGGATATCGGCGGTATAGATCCTCACTATCGTAAAGATTATACACCAAGACAAAGGTGCTGCCTGCATTTGCCCCGGCATCGAGACCGACCGACGGGCCAGTCCAATACACCGGTTTCTGGCCCTCAACCTTGTGGTTCAGCGTTCCGGAACCGTAGCGCAGACCGACAACAAAAGCCCCGCCGCCTTCGCGACCCACGATATAGCCGTTGGGACGACCTTGCTTTTTTAGTATATCCTCAATCAGCTTGCCTAGGCCCTCTGCCCCTTTGCCAAACACGCCCTCGGCTGCACCAATCAAGTCATCTTCCTGATAGGTTGTTTGATCGCTCGTTGCCGTGGGTGTTGCAGGCGTTCCTGATGTCGCGTTTGTGACGTCATCGGTCGGCACCCCGTCTTGGACAGCAACATCGCTTTGAGGAGGCGTGCTGCTCACAGGGGGTGTTCCCAAATCGGCATCAATGGCTTCATTGGGGTCAACTTTTGTGATCTGCGCGCTCGCTGGAACAGCGATCAGCAACATCGCGGTCAGGCAATATACGACCCGCGCCAACACCCTGTTAACGGCGGATTTGGAACCCTGCGACTGCATTTACCTGTCCCTTTTGATCTAGCGTCGTTGTTATGGCCGCCCGCGATGAGCGCACAATGAACGGGCGACCATCCGAGTCCTATTTGCGCCAGAACGAATCCTCCTTGTCGTGCGCGCGTGTCAGTGCCTAACGGCGGAGAGCCGCAAACCTCACTCAATAACCATTGCAGCCCCGAAAAAGCGCGGCTATAGGCCGCCGATGCCAAGCGCGTTGGAGACGTGGGTGAGTGGCTGAAACCAACGGTTTGCTAAACCGTCGTACTGATAATTCGGTACCGAGGGTTCGAATCCCTCCGTCTCCGCCAAAAATTTTGTCCATCCTTAGGGAATTGCCTCGAAACGATGTCCAGCAAACGCTCAGGTCATTCCCGCATGTCGTTTCTGCGCATCAAGTCACCATTATATTGGTCCAAATTCGCGGCCGCAGTTGCGCTGGTAAGTTACCTGGCGTGGTTATCTTTCTCGCATGCCGTGGCCAATATTACATGGCAGTATAACCCCGAATTGGCGCTGCGAATGGTGCCTGATCATCCGTTGGCGCTGTCACGCAAGGCCGACGAGCTATTTGCCGAAAAGCAGGATGCAGCGACGCTTGCCAATGTTGAGGCAATGGCAAAACGGTCGCTAAAAGGCGGCGCTTTAAATCCGGTTGCAATCCGCTTATTGGGCTACGTCGCAGATGCACGCGGCGATCAGCGCAGAGCACGCGAATTGATGCTGCTGTCGCAAAAGGTTTCGCGGCGCGATTTCGGGGCGCAGCTGTGGCTGATCGAGGATGCCGTGGCCCGTAACAATAAAAAGCAGGCACTGTATCATTACGACGTTGCGATGCGGACGACGCCAAGTAGCTATCCCATATTGTTCCCAACGCTTGTTGGCGCTTTGGACGACCCTGAAGTACGTTTGGCGCTTGCACCCCATGTCCGGCAGGCGCCGGGGTGGCTGACGCTGTTTTTGCGAGAGGCTGTCATTACTGCCAAGAACCCAGCCAACATCGCAGATGTTTTGGTCAAATCCGGTCGATTGCCTGATCGTCTTGACTATCGGAATCTCTCCAACGCATTGCTCGAGCAGCTGACTGCCAAGGGCAAGGGTTCGGCGTTTATGCAATATTATCTGAGTCTTCGTGGTAGTCGTCCAGCGACCTTTCAATCCGCGACGTTAACAAAGGATACGGTGAATCTCCAATACCCCGCCGCTGGTTGGCAAATTGTTGATAATCCGGCGATCGGCGGGGCATTCTCCCAAGTCGGCAAAAATGGACGTTATAGTCTGGCCGCGTTTGCTGGCACGGGAGCGCGCGG
>JANLRW010000243.1:0-1759 GCA_031361925.1 Sphingomonadales bacterium | reverse complement strand
TTGGAGGCGGAAGGGTTTTCGACAAAATGGGCGATTGAGCTGGTGTTCTCGCCGATTCACGGTTTCGACCAAGCGGGCGATCTAGCCGAATTGTTCGCGCGGCCCCTGCGCCGCCGTGATGTGTTGAGGGTATAGCGGCATGCAGCTTTCCGTCTGGACATATGAAGGCCCACCGCATGTCGGCGCGATGCGAGTCGCGACCGCGATGGAGGGGGTGCATTATCTGCTGCATTCGCCGCAGGGCGACACTTATGCCGATCTTTTGTTCACGATGATCGAACGCCGCAGCAAGCGGCCTCCGGTCACTTACACGACATTTCAGGCGCGCGATCTCGGCAAGGATACCTCGCAGCTTTTCCAGACGGCGGCGCTCGATATCGTCGAGCGCTTCAAGCCCGACGCAATGCTGGTCGGCGCGTCGTGCACCGCCGAGCTGATTCAAGACGATCCCGCCGGCCTGATCGAAAAGATGGGTCTCTCGATCCCGGTCATCCCGCTCGAACTGCCAAGCTATCAGCGAAAAGAACATTGGGGAGCGGCGGAGACGTTCTACCAGATTGTGCGCCATCTCGCCGATAAGGACCACCGTCCTCCGGACAAGGCTGGGCGGCGTCCGTTGGTCAATTTGCTGGGACCGACCGCATTGGGTTTCCGCCACCGCGACGACATAATCGAAATTAGCGGACTTCTGGGTAAGCTTGGCATCGACATCAATGTCACTGCGCCGCTTGGTGCGAATGTGGCCGATATCGCGAAGCTCGGTGAGGCTGATTTCAATATCGTGCTCTATCCCGAAACCGGCGATCTGGCGGCAGATTATCTGAAGCGCGAATTCGGCCAGCCTGCCGTCCGCACCGTCCCCATCGGCGTCGGCGCAACGCAGGATTTCATCCGCGAAGTCGCCGCACTGGCTGACGTCGATCCCGAGCCGATGTTGGCCGACGGCCTGTCGCGGCTGTCATGGTGGAGCCGCTCGATTGACTCCAACTATCTAACGGCCAAGCGCGTATTCATCTTCGGTGATGCGACCCACGCTGTCGCCGCGGCGCGAATCGCCAGCGAAGAACTCGGCTTCAAGGTTGTCGGCCTTGGTTGCTATAACCGCGAATATGCCCGCGAAATCCGCGCTGCGGCCAAGCTTTACGGCGTCGAGCCGCTGATCACCGACGATCATCTGGCGGTCGAGCAAGCCATTCAGGATGCCCAACCCGAACTGGTACTTGGTACGCAGATGGAACGCCATATCGCCAAGCGTTTTTCGATTCCTTGCACGGTGATTTCCTCGCCAGTTCATGTGCAGGATTTCCCTGCGCGCTTCTCCCCGCAAATGGGTTTCGAGGGCGCGAACGTTATTTTCGATAGCTGGGTGCATCCTTTGGTGATGGGGCTCGAAGAGCACCTGCTCACCATGTTCCGCGACGATTTCGAGTTTCACGACGGGGCAGGGGCGTCGCATTTGGGGCCAGGCCACTCGGCTCCAGTCCAGCCAGAAATGGCTACACCCGCCAACGACACCGAAGCCGTCTGGAGCGACGAAGCATCACGCGAGCTCAAGAAAATTCCGTTCTTCGTTCGCGGCAAGGCGCGGAAGAACACCGAGTTGTTCGCCGCCGAACACGGCGTTTCGACCATTGAACTGACCACCCTCTATGAAGCGAAGGCGCATTATGCACGGTAGCCGCCCTTCGGTCCGCGTCGTCATCGTGACGCTCGACAACCATCTTGCCGCTGCGGTCGAGCGCGCCAATCACGACATGGC
>JANLRW010000225.1:0-26408 GCA_031361925.1 Sphingomonadales bacterium | reverse complement strand
GCACTTTCGCATTCGAGTGCAACGTTACCGTAGATTCCTATACTGCTCCGCAACTGGTTGCACAGTTCGTTCAACACCCGGTCCATATCAACTTGGCCTTGATCGGCGGCGTGGCCTTTTTCATAGAGCAGCCGGTGGATCAGCGCCAATGCCGCCATGCGCACGCCTGTCTGACCGAGAACCAGCCGCGCTTCCTCGTTCGTGACTTGCGCCGATTGCAGGGAAAGCAGACTGATGATCATTTGCAGATTGTTTTTGACGCGGTGATTGACTTCGCGTGCCATCGTTTGCGTCGCTTTGAGCGACCCTTCCAGCGCTTCGTTGCGTTGCATAATGGCTTGCGCCATCAGATGCAGGTCGGTCCCGACATCGGCGATTTCGGGTGGGGCGGTGATGAACTGCGCGCGCCGTTCGGAATAATCTCCGGTAGCAAATTGGCGTGCGACTTGGCCTAGCTCCCGCAGCCAGCGCACTACCATTTTGTTCACGCCCAGCCAAACCGCAACCAGTGTCAGCAACAATGCCAAAACCGGTAACGCGATACCGGCACGTAACTGCTCGCGGATCGGCACAATAAGCGGTCGCGCCTGTTCGGCATAAACGATGTGGAGCTGGCTTTCGTACAACGGTGCCGACGAATACAGCCACTCCTCACCGTCATATGATTTGACCGTGCGCGCAGCGCCGAATGATTTGGCGAGATCTATTTTCTGGAACCGCCGTGGACCCGAAGACATCACCACATTGCCCTTGGCGTCGGCGATGCCAATCAGCGCGGCCTGCGACTGAGCGTCGCTACCCAATTCGTTTTCTATCCAGGCCAAGTTAATGCCTGCAGTCACCGCCCCGATGTATGTTCCGCTTGACGAAAATAGCGGCTGCATCGCGATGATGACTCTCCGCTTGGAAACCGATCCAACAATCGGTGCGCTCAATATGAATTTTTGAGTAGCGACCCCGCGTTTCCACCATTCGTCATTTGCAAAGCTCGTTCCGGGTGGAACAGGCAAAACCGAACATTGTGGTATTCCCGCGGCGTCCGACCAAACAATGTTGAGCAATGAATTCTGCGCACGGAGGCTTTCTTTAAAGATTTCAACACAGCGCGGTGTTGCCTCATAGACGTTCGGATTTTGAACTAATGTGGCCACCGTTAATCGAGCAGCGTTAAGCGGTTCCCGTTGCTCTGACGCAGCGGCAAGCGCGCGCACAGCGAGACGGTCAGCGATCAGACGCTGGCTATATTGGCGGTTTTCGGCCGCTTGATAGATGCTGAAAATCGCAATCGGCAACAATGCTGCCAAAACTACAATTAACAATCGCTGATTAAGCGTTAGCTTCAACACCCAAGGAACCCCCCGATCCCGATTAACTCTGGCGCGCAGCTATGCTTTGCGACGATCCAGATCTTTTTGTTCCCATTGCGCCAATCACCACCGGTTTCGCCGCTGTCCCGTCGAGCTGCGCGTTATACTCCGCCGTGCCGTTGATAAGTGTGGCCAACGCAGTCCGCCCCCGCGCTAACCTGCTTTTAATCGTGCCAATGGCACAACCCATGACTTCGGCTGCTTCTTCATACGATAGCCCATTAGCACCGATCAGCATCAGAACCTCGCGTTGTTCGACAGGCAGCTTTTGCATGGCGGTTTGCACGTCTTGCAGGTTAAGCCCGTCATGTTGAGCGGCCTGCGCGACCAAAACCCGCTCGGCAACCTCTGGGTCCCATGACACCATCCGCGAATTGCGCCGGATGGTCGTGTAAAACTGGTTGCGCAGGATCATGAATATCCACGCGCGAAAGTTGGTGCCGGGGGTAAAGCTGGTTTGTGCCGCCCATGCGCGCATCATGGCATCCTGAGCCATGTCATCCGCCAGCTCGCGATTTCCGCAAAGTCCGCGCGAAAATCCGCGGAGAGCCGGAATAACAGCCAGCAGTTGCTTGCGAAATTCCTCGGCATCGTTGCTATCGGCAACCGGCGTTTTCGCCGCTTCGGTCGCCATCATTCACCTTTTGCCTTATCGTCCATCTTCTGGTCAATTTTGGCTAGCAAGTCCAAAAACTCGCTCGGGATTTCCTCCGCCTCGACTTCCTCATGCAGGCGCTTCAAAGCGATCGCAATCGGGTCGGAATTGGCATCAAACGCTTTAATGCCCAGCATTCCTGGTGGTCGGGGTATTCCGGTTTGCGCCATTCGGAGCTCCACTATGTATAATCCTTGTCTAGGCTGACCATAGTGGCATATTCTGCACTTGCCACCGGATAAACTTGCATCGTTGGATAGGCGAAACAGCCAAATCCGAAAAAAGTTCCGTTGATGGGAACTTAAATGCAAAACGGACGTTCCACATTGTAGCCAAGGGAGATTATATGGGATTAAGTGAAGCTGTTGCGCCCGAACTGCCGTATTTGCGACGGTATGCCCGCGCCATAACCGGATCGCAGGCGCTGGGAGACTCCGCCGTCCGTGAAACGCTGGAGGCGCTGCTCGAAGCGCCTGGCGAGTTTGATATGGCTGCCCCTGCACGGTTGGAACTCTACCGTATTTTTCATCGTCTTTGGAAGCCCGATGCGTTGTCGGCACTCGCACCAATGCGCGACATTGGCGCGATGACGGGCCGGATGCGGCAGTCATTGTTACTGGTGTCGGTGGAAGGTTTCAACATTGCTGATACATCAACGATACTGGACGCACCGGTTGACGATGTCTCGGCAGAATTGGAACAGGCGCGTTTGTTGATCGCCGACCATTTGGCTTCCGACGTTCTGGTGATTGAAGACGAAGCGATTATTGCCTTGCATATTCAAGCAATCGTTAAGTCGCTGGGCCATACGGTGGTTGGCGTTGCGCGGACTGCCAGTGAGGCTGTCCAGATGGCACGAGACACATCACCCGAGTTGGTGCTGGCGGATATCAGCTTGGCCGACGGGTCGAGCGGGATTGACGCAGTGACCGAAATCCTGTCCGAAATGGACGTGCCGGTGATATTTGTTACTGCCTTCCCGGAGCGGCTGTTGACCGGCGAACGGCCCGAGCCAACTTATCTGATTACCAAACCGTTCGAACCGGTGATGCTGACCGCAACCATAGCGCAGGCATTGCTCGTGCACCGCGAACAGGCAAATCTACAGCAAGCTGCCGCTTAATCCGGGTCGAAAATCTGGTAGCGGATCGGCTTGAACGAGCCATTGTTTGATTGCAGTGCCGAACATGCGGTCAACCCGATATGTAGGTCCATCACGGCGCGAAAACGGATGCTGTCACCAGCCACACTGCGCGGTGGCAGCACTTTGAGTTCGCCAGTATCGCCGTCAATTTTGACATTCATAAAACAATTGAACGCGCACGGAATGCTTGCTTGGCTGATGCCGTATGGTGCAAGCACGCGGCTTAGATTTTCGAAACACCCGCCGCATGGATTTGTTTCGCCGTAAATGATCCGGAAGGTATCTTTGGAGCACGGGGTCAGCAAAAAATCATGACGGCCGACATCATCAGCGATGATTTCCATCATGACGTTACTGCGGTTTGAATAGAGGCTGTGACCGGTGGTGAGGTAGATCGTATTGGCGTAATCCAGACTCCGCCCGTTCGACAGTGTTTCGTCAGAATCATTCATGTTATAGGCAACCAAATCCGCGACTTGTTCACCCAGTGGATCGATTACCAGCAATTCTTGACCCGCGAGTAACCTAAAACCAGCACCGCTTTTGGGTTCGATTTTATGCAGCATCCACATCTTTCATCGCGCCGCGCAAGAACGGGCATTGCCAATCCTCACCCGTGACCCGCCCGCTATACTGCCGCGCCTCCGATATGCTGCCATGTGTGGCGAGCATCGGGTTGATGGAACCGGCAACCTTTTCATCGCGGTCAAGTATCACCTTCCGCATTTTGTCGTAACGCCCGGTCGCGCGCAGCTTTTTGAACTGGGCGTGCGGATTAAGCACGATGACCGGCGATCCGAACCGGCGTGCCACACGGCTTGACTCGGGATGCAGCCCGACCGCGAAAAACGCCTCACCGGCAAAACTAAGCGCGAAATCAGGCGCGGCGGCATCGGTGCTGATGTCTGCACCCGCTTCGAACCCCAACCATTCATCCTTGTCAGACCATGATTGCAGCCTTGCCCATAAAGCGCGCTCGAACTGATTTTCCGTGAGCGGCGATTTGTCCTCGAACAATATCACGCAGCTCCAAAATCCTGAAGGATCGGCGTGAGAAATTCGGACAAAGCGTGAAATTGCATGGTGAATGCGCAAATCATCCCATGCCGACCGAATGTCCGACGCCACATAAAAATGAAAATGGCGCTTCGCCAGCGCTGACTTTGCGCCGACGCAGGGGAAATCATCATCATCCACAAAAGTCATAAACCTTTGCGCCAGAGGATGGTCAGACTGGTCGAGCGAATGGATCATAAAAATAGGCCGGGCGTCGCCACCCGGCCCCTTTCGTTAAAGCGCGTTGACGCCGGCTAAGCCGTGCTTCAA
Organism: Sphingomonadales bacterium; assembly: GCA_031361925.1. Taxonomy (GTDB): domain Bacteria; phylum Pseudomonadota; class Alphaproteobacteria; order Sphingomonadales; family Sphingomonadaceae; genus Sphingorhabdus_B. The sequence goes on along the minus strand of JANLRW010000225.1, from coordinate 21,916 downwards.
ATCGCGCATCTGGTCGTGGCCTTCTTTGACCGAGGCGTAGCAAGTCTGCACCAGATCACGGCTGGCGACCGACAGATTGGTGTCGGCCAAGGCGGCTTCATATTTGGCTTTGATGACATCTTCGCCACGTTCGACTTCGGCAACCACTGCTTCATCATCGGTGCTCGTCAATGAATCGCGCAAGTGCATGAAAAATCGGTGCGCGCCCGCAATCGTTGTGCCATCGTCTTCAGGGTCGCCACCCATGTCGCGGACATGGCCTTGCAGTTTGGTGACAACGCTGGCGCGTTCGGTTGCACGGTCGCGGAAAATCGTCCGGAAATCTGTATTATCCGCACTGTCGGCGGCGGCATTATAACCGTCGACGCTGTCAATGGTGGTGGCGATAAGGCTGTTCAATATTTTCACATCATGTTCCATGATAAGCTCCTTTTTGGTGGTGCTTAAACAACAGTCGCTGGTGCCAATGGTTCCGCCCTTTATCGTTAAAATCAGTCATTCTGCCAATACGGTGAAATGACGCAATAGCCGCGCGCTCACATGTTTGCGAGCATCTGCTTAATCGAGAAGAATGCAAAGCACACGGCGCTGTCGGCCACACCATAAGGCACAAAAATATCGTCGCCGACACGGATCGCGCCACAGGTGTAAACAACATTAGGGACATAGCCCTCACGATATTCGTCGGCAGCCGACAATATCGGTGCGCGCGTCCGGCCGAGCACGATGGCCGGATTGTCTTTGTCGAGCAGCACAGCGCCAATCGAATATTTGCGCATCGCCCCGACACCGTGGGTGAGTAACAGCCAACCTTCATCGAGTTCGATAGGTGCGCCGCAATTGCCGATCTGGATGAACTCCCAAGGATATTCGGGTTCGAGCAGCAAGGTGCCACCGTCCCATTCCTCTAGGCTGTCCGACCGCAACACAAACAGGTTTTTGCCGTCTTGCCGCCCGATCATGCAATATTGACCGCCAATCTTGCGCGGGAACAGCGCCATGCCTTTGTTGCGCGACGCGCTGCCGGTCATCGGGGTTAAAGTGAAGTCACGGAAGTCGTTGGTGCGCATCAACTCCGATGCGATATCTCTGCCGCTATAGGCGGTGTAGGTGCCTATCCATTCTATTGTGCCGTCATCATGCGCGAACTCGACCAGCCGCAAATCTTCCAGCCCGTTGCGCTGGGCTTCGGTGACTGGAAAGATGACGGTCCCCGACAATGTGCTATCGGGATGACGGTACACTTTGGTCGCGTTGCCAGTGGCTTCGCCATTTTGACGCAGCATCGCCGCCGTGGCAGTGGTGGGCTGCGGCGACAGGTCTAGATGCCGTCCTGCCGTCACAATACCTTCACGGAATGCTATCGTCGAGATATGGCCTTCGCCGACCGCCCGGAGCGATAGCAAGATGCGGACGCTGTCGTCGCGCAGTCCAGACTGGTCGGGGTGACGGACGACACTTGGGTTCATTAGCGCAGCCGCAGAATAGCTATACTCATGGCAAAAATAAGCGGCGATCAAGCGTTTGGTGTCTCGGTTGAGCTTGGTTCCATTTAGGCCAAGCTTTGGCTCCATTTCCAAAAAGCGCTGATCGAACACTTTTTCGATCTGCCAATGCCGGTCGGCAAAATCGGCGAGGACAACGCCCAATTCGCCGCGAATCGTCCGATTGTCCAGTGCAACGACATCACGCGCGAGTTTCTGCACACGGTTGATGTCGGCGCCCGACGCTTGCCACGCCAAATGGAACGGACGGACCACAACGCGCGTCGGATCGGCGTGCAACCGCAATTCGAGCTGTTCAAAACCTATCATCGGTCCCGTTCAGCCATCAATTTTGGTTGAAGCATCGACGGGTTGCTGTGGAGCGGGTGCGGCATCGGTTTCTCCTGCACGTTTCATTAACCTGCCTAGCGAAGCCGACGCCAGATGCAGCGCCAATATCGACTCGGCCCCCTGATTGGCATTCAACCCGCGCGCGGTGACGCCGTCATGACAGATACCGCGTGCCGCGTCTGCAAGCGCGACGCCGCGATCATTCGCACCAAAAAACCACGCATAGGCGTCAGTAGCAATCCCCAACCAGCGCCTGTCACCGGTCGCTTGAAACGCTGCATCGCAAACGTCAATGGCCGCCCATGCCTCAACCGGTTGCTGGTCGAATGGGAGCGCGGCCGAATGATCGCGGTTAAAGCTGTCCGAACCAACCGGCCGGAAATGGCCGTTATCGCCGGTTTGCTGCTTGATAATCCAGTCGAGCGTCTCGATGCCGCACGCGATATATTCCGGCCGGTCGAGCGCATGGCCCATGCGGAGCAAAGCCTCAGGAAGGCGGCAATTGTCATATGCGAGCACCGTCTCAAACCAGGTCCAATCCGCCCGGCGGGTTCCCGCAAGTGCCGCGCCAAGCCGGTCACCCGCGCGGTCAACCACCGCAAGCGACACGATGTCTTGTGGTCGGACTTCCAATATCTTAAGCGCTGCCAGCGCGGCAAATGCCAACGCCCGCGGGCTGTCAAAGCGAAGCGCAGACTTGACCGCCCGTTCGAACAACGATGTCGCCCAAGCGCGCAGGCCTTCGTCTCGGGCATCGCTAATAGTGCAGCCAAGCGCCCACAAAGTGCGCGCGTTGCTATCTTCTGACCCGACATCTTCAAGCCAGCAGCGATCATAGCCCATGAAGTTGCGAAAATGACCGGCGTCGGCATTCCAGGCATGATTAACAAAGGCGGCATAAATCAGCGCGAGCCGGTCTGCCTCATTTTGCTGGTGCATAGGGACATAATGCATCAGCATCAGAGCGCGGGCGTTGTCGTCGATGCAATAGCCATGGTTACGGTCGGGCACGGCGTAGCTGCTGTGCTGGAACATGCCGGTATCGTCGCTGAAACCGCGAATACCGTCAAAACCAAGTGGCGTTTTAGCCGCTACGAATGCCCGTTCGCGCTGCGTCGCTGTATTGGCGACCCCAGCTTGGCGCACGAGGTCCATCGACCGTGCGGCAAACGTCGACCACAGCATTTCTCGGCCACGCAAATAGGCCCGCTGTTGTAAAGCGCGCAGTTCGTTGGGGTTGCTGAGCAAGCCGTTGACTGCGACTGCAATCGCATGGCCGTCATTGAACGGTACCAGCACACCGTGACCATCGTCGAGCAATTCGCAGGCGTGAATATACGGCGTCGATACCACCGCTTTGCCCAACGCTACCGCATAGGACAAAGTCCCAGACGTCGATTGTCCGGCCCCTGGATAAGGGGTTACATAAATATCGGCTGCCTCAATCAAATCAAGCAGATCGGGCAAATCAAAAAACGCGTCGAACCAACGGACATGGTTGCTCATCCCCAACGCGTCGATTTGCTGTTTTAGCTGGTCACGGTAACGCTCACCCTCGCTTTCGAACAAATTGGGGTGAGTGGCGCCAACGATACAATAGAGCGTGTCGGGAAACTGGCTGACGATATCGGGCAGCGCGGTAACCACATTCTCGATACCCTTGCCGGGAGACAACAGGCCGAAAGTCATAAGGACATTGTGGCCGTCAAGCCCCAGCTTTTGCTTGAACAATGCCGTGCGGCCAAAGGGACGGTCAGGCACGCCATGCTCTATCAACGCGACCTGTTCGGAATCGGCACCGTAAAAATCAAGCAGAAGCTTGCGGCCTGCTGCCGACATCACGACCAGCCGCGACGCGCGTGCCACCAGCCGCTGCATGACGCGCAGCTGATCGGCGTCGGGGTGCGATAACACGGTGTGCAACGTCACGATGACCGGTGCAGCAACTGCTTCAACCAGGGCCAGTATGTTGTCACCGCCAAAGCCGCCATACAGACCGAACTCATGCTGAATCCAAACAACGTCGGCATTGCTGCGGTTGATATCCCGGGCGACTGCGGCAAAGCTTGCCCGTTCGCCTTCATTTATGGTTGCGCGAACCGCGTTGCCATATTGGACATCCAGACTTTTGCGGGTGATGGCGTAGATGTCAATTTCAGCGGCAGGGAATGCTTCGACGATTGAAGCGCGCACATCGTCTGTAAATGTGGCAATGCCACATTTACGCGGTGGAAAAGTGCCGATTAGCGCGATTTTAGACGCCTTCAGGCTTTCGCTCGTGATGAGGTCGTTCGTAGCTGTTTTCGCCGCAACCCAGCTGTTTGCGCTGCGGTCGTCATATGTTCCAATAACTAACGGCAGACGACCGGCGGCACGAGCTTTTGCCGAAGAATATTGTGCGCGGGGTAGCGGAATGCTGCTCAACGTCATCATGGGCTCGCTGTTCGGTTGGCGTTAAACCAAACAAACCGGCCAGAGCCGCTGTTTGTTCCGTTGCCACGACGGATCGCAAAAAAGGCCCGAACCGTTGTCATTTAACAACCGGCCCGGGCCTTCATTTTATGGCAGATAAATTCTATTTATTACCGCACTGATCCACGACGAAACAGATTGACAATAGCAAGTAGGACGACGGCACCGATGAACGATGCAATCAGCGACCGTAGATCAAACGCGCCGGCGGTAATCGGCGCTCCACCGATCAACGGCGTGATGAGGAAGCCAGCGAGAACCGCGCCGACCAAACCAACAACGACATTGAGTACGATGCCCTGCTGACCGTCGGTGCGCATAACAATGCTCGCCAGCCAGCCAATGATGCCACCGACGATAAGCATGATGATGATATTCATTTATAATCTCCCTTATTGGTAATGGGGGAAACATGGGGTGCGGATTTTCGTTCCGCTTTTATTTTAGATATTCGCTTTAGGCATCGACCAACGTATCCAAATTCGCTGCCGCAAAGTCCCAGTTTATGAGGTTTTCTAGATAGGTCTTAACGAAGTCTGGCTTGCGGTTCTGGTAATCAAGATAGTACGCATGTTCCCAAATATCGCAGACGAGCAGAGCTGTTTTTCCCGACGTCATCGGCAGGTCGGCGTTGGCAGTGGTCATGATCTCCGCCTTGCCGCCTGCTTCGACCAGCCAAACCCAGCCCGAACCGAAATGTGCCTCGGCTGCCTTGGCAAATGCTGCGTTAAAGCCTTTGACGTCGTCAAAGGTCGCGTTAATCAGATCGGCAATATCACCAGTCGGATCATTGCCACCGGCGGGCGTCATCGCGTTCCAAAAAAATGTGTGATTCCATACTTGCGCCGCGTTGTTAAAGATTTTTTTCGCGTCGCCGTCAGTGGCATTGTGCGTTTTGGTGATCACTGCCTCCAGCTCCAAATCCGCCATCACTGTCCCGGCAACCAGCTCGTTGAGCTTTTTCACGTAGCCTGCGTGGTGCTTGTTGTAGTGAAAATCCATTGTTTCGGCCGAGATGTGAGGAGCAAGGGCGTTTTGCGCGTATGGCAATGGGGGCAAAGTAAACATCGGTCATTCTCCATGGGTGATAATAGACAACGACCAAATGCGCACTTTGCTCCATGTCGGCGACACAGCGCGGCTATCACTTGGAACACTTAGTCGGTAGTCAGCGCACATTAGGTGGAACAATGTCGCTGTGTGCGGGTTCCAATTTCGGCGCGTACAAATAAAAAGTGGTTGGGGTTTAAAATTTTTTTGACGAAAAAAATTGAATTGCTGACCCGGCTATTGATCGCGACCGGGCTGTGCAGTTTCGCAGTGACGCCTTCATTATTGGTGGCGCAAACTGACCCTCCGACAAACGCCCAAGCACCGATTATTCCGGATGAAGAATTTGACCGGTCGATCCCACCTTTGTCCGACGACATCAACGCGCCGATGGAAAGCGTTAGCGACTGGAAAAAACAACAGGCCGAACGCGAGCAGGCAGAAAAGCAAAGCCAAGATGCAGGCGTCGCACCCATCCCAGCCTTGCAGGACGGCGATATCGTCGAAACGCTTGCCGATGCTCCGGTCACTGATCCTGAAATAGACAATGCTTTACCGCCGTTACAGGGGTTTGATGTTGCGCCGCTAAGCGAAGACCTAGTGGCCGATGATGACAACGATAACGCTGCGCGGATCCTTTATGACTACCGCATCGAAGGCTTGGATAACATCGCCGCCCTGCCCGGGCAGGATGACGCATTAGCGATTGATGCCGCCAAGATCCGAGCACGTTTCAACGAGCTGTCCGTGCTCGAAGACGGTGATGGCCGGGCTGGAAACGGTGCGGTCATCTCTGCTCGCCTGCGCGAAGACCAGCAGTTGCTGACCGACATATTGGTGGGACAGGGCTTTTTCGATGCGACGGTTGAAAGCCGGATTGATCTGCCCGATCAAGCGCAAACGTCGCGTGTTACTGCAATCCTGGTGGTTAGCCCGGGACAGCGTTACGCGCTTGGCGAAATCCTCTTTACCGCCGGACCGGTCGAACCCGTCGACCTTATCACTAGAAATTTTGTACCAAAACCTGGCGAGCCGATTATTGCCGACCGGATCTTGGCGGCGGAAGCAAATATCGCGCTTGCGTTGCCGCAGTCAGGCTATCCCTTTGCCGAGGTTGGCGACCGCGACATTTTGCTCGACGGCGAGGCGTTGACTGGGGATTACACATTACCGGTTGCGACGGGAAATCGGAGCAGCTTCGGCGATATCGAAACGACCGGAAATCTGGCATTCGGTGCCGACCATGTAGAAGTGCTGCGGCGCTTTAAAAAGGGCGAACTTTACGACAGCCGCAAGCTTGACGATTTGCGCGAGGCTTTGGTCGCAACCGGGTTGTTTGCAAGCATTGCGGTCGAACCAAAGGTCACCGGCACATTCGCGCCCGACGGCACCGAATATGCCAATGTACTTGTGACGCAGGAAGCGGGTCCAGCGCGCACCTTGGCAGCCAGTGCCGGCTACAGCACGGGCCAGGGCATTCGCGCCGAGGCGAGCTGGACTCACCGCAATCTGTTTCCGCCCGAGGGCCAACTTAGCGTCGCGGGACTTCTAGGGACGCGCGAGCAGGGTGCCAGTGTCACCTTTCGCCGCGCCAACGCAGGACGGCGCGACCGGACGGTCGAATTATCGCTTTCGGCACTGCACAGCGATTTTGACGCCTATGAAGCCTTTACTAGCAGGCTTGCAGGCCGGATTTCGTACGACTCAACGCCGATCTGGCAAAAGAAATTCACCTATGCATTCGGTTTTGAGCTCCTTGGCACCAATGAGGAAGACTTCGATGTCGTAAAAGGCGCGCGCGATCGCAATACCTTTGCGGTTGCTGCTTTGCCTGCCCAAGTTGGTTTCGATACGTCGGACGATTTGCTCGACCCGAAAAGCGGCTTCCGTGTGAACGTCAAGCTATCGCCCGAAGTGTCGCTTGGCAGCGGCAAGCAGATTTATGCGCGCGGGATGATCGAAGGCACCGGATATTTCGGCTTTGGCGATTCGTTTGTACTGGCCGGCCGCGCTCGCGTCGGCGGAATTGGGGGCATCGACCGGAGCGACCTAGCTCCCTCGCGCCGTTATTATGGCGGTGGCGGGGGATCGGTTCGTGGGTTCGGCTATCAGGAGCTTGGGCCAAAGGATATAAACAACGATCCAATCGGCGGACGCAGCATATTTGAGGCGGCGATTGAGGGACGCTATCGCTTCGGCGATTTTGGCGCGGTCGCCTTTGTCGATGCCGGACAGGTCTATGAAAGCAGCATCCCAAAATTCGAAAGCCCGCGCTTCGGCGTTGGCATCGGCGCACGCTATTACACAAATTTCGGACCGCTGCGGTTTGATATCGCAACGCCGATTGGTCGCAAACCGGGTGAATCCCTCGTGTCGGTGTATGTTTCCATCGGTCAAGCATTCTGATGCCCTGGCGCAAAATCCTGATCGGCTTTGGCAGCGTTTTCGCTCTGCTGATTGTAATTGCTGTCGGCGGATATATTTGGCTCGACACAAAAAGCGGGCACCGGTTCATCGCCAATAATATCGCGACATTCGAACTCGAAAATGGCATCAAGATAAAGCCCGCCCGCATTGAGGGTTCGATCTACGACGACATGCGGCTGGTTGATCTGACATTCTCTGACGCTAAAGGCGCGTTCGCTGCGGCAAAGATAGTCAACGTCGAATGGAGTCCTTGGCCGCTCATTTACAGTCACGTAAAGGTTACGTCGCTTAATGTTCCGGAAGCGCTGATGACGCGGCAGCCGTTGCTCAAGGCCGTCCTACCAAACAATGATCCGTTTTTGCCTGATATCGACATTGATGTTGATGCATTGTTGCTTAAACGCTTGGTGATTGAACCGGCAGTAACTGGTCGGCGTCATGTCGTTACGCTTAGCGGCGATGTCCACATCGCCGACCGTCGTGCACAGATCAACACAAAGGCAAGCGCGATTGCTGCACCGGGACTGGTTGGCGGCGATGTTCTCTCGCTGGTTATCGACGCTGTGCCTGACGATAATAAGTTGGACCTTCGCGGTAGCTTTGATGGACCAGCCAACGGGATGCTGGCGTCCTACGCCAACTTCGCTGCGCCAACGCGGGTGACGCTGGACGGTAAGGGCAGCTGGAAAGTTTGGAACGGGCAGTTTGGCGCGCTGGTCGGTGGCAAGCCGCTGGCGCAGCTTGCGCTGACGGCGCGTGACGGCAAATTTACCGCTAAGGGCAATGCCGAGCTGGCCGGTTTGCTGACCCAGGGCACGGGACGCAACATGCTGACGCCGACCACGGCAATCGACATGGCGGTGACACTTAACGAGCGGCGTGCCGACATCGACGGCAATATTGGCAACAGCAACTTTGCAATCGCGGCTAACGGCTTGGTTGATATGGCGACTAGCCGCTTTGGCGATATGACCATCGACTTTCGTCTGCTGCCAAGTGCCGTCATCGCAGAGAATTTGGTGGGGCAGGGCGTTACTGCCAATTTCGTGCTCAACGGCGCATTGCGGACGCCTAAGATTGCTTACCGCGTCAACGCCGCACGGCTGGGGCTGGATGACGTCGTGATCGAGGATTTGCGCGCCAGTGGCAGCGGTCTGGTGGATACTGACCGTATTATCGTTCCGGTGACCGCAACCGCGAGGCGGGTGGCAGGCTTGAATGCGGCGGCGGGAGGGTTGCTTGATAATGTCCGGCTAAATGGCGATCTGGCGATTGCCGGTGGAAGGATATTGTCGGACAATATGAAGGTCCGTTCAGACCGGATCGACGCCACCGCCATACTGTTAGCCGATATGAACACCGGGCTGTATACCGGTGCTTTGAAAGGTCGCGTAAACGATTACCGCATCGAAAGCTTCGGGATTTTCAATGTCGAAACCAAGATAGACCTGAAAACACAGGCGCGCGGATTTGCGCTTTCGGGCACGGTGCGCGCGCGCTCAACGCGGTTATTCAACAGTGGCGTTCAAGATTTTCTCGGCGGTAATGCGCTGATCGCGGCGAATGTCAGTTACGGTAGCGACGGCGTGGCACGCGTCACTCGGATGAATGTCGCAGCGCCGCAATTCAGGCTCACCAGCGGGCAGGGTAGCTATGGTTGGGGCGGTGGTATTGCTTTTGTAGGGCGTGGCTATTCCAACCAATATGGGCCTTTGACGCTCGGCCTTTCGGGCACACTAGCAGCGCCAGTCGCGAAAGTTTTTGCAGCAAATCCCGGGTTCGGTGTGGGGCTTGCGAATGTGTCCGCGACAATTCGTGGCAACCGGCTGGGCTACGGCATCATCACGCGCGGAGAGAGCGATTATGGGCCGTTCACCGCCGATCTTGATTTGCTTGCCGGACGCGGACTGACAACGATCAATATCAACACAGCCAATTATGCCGGGATGGATCTTGCCGGGCGCTTGCAGCAAAGTGCCGCCGGACCGTTTGTAGGGCGTCTGTCGGCCAATGGCTCGGGGGTTGTCGGCTTTGTCGAGCTGGCCGCAGTCGGCAAGACGCAGCGCGCGATGATCGACGCGACCGCGCGCAATGCGGTGTTTTCAGGTCCGGCTAATTTGTCGATTGGTCGGGCCATCATCGATGCAGACATCATCCTTTACGACCAACCGCAAATCACCGCCGATGTGCAGTTTGCCGATACCCGAAGCGGCACGCTGAATGTCGCGGCGGCGCGCGCCAAGATCGATTATCGCGGCGGACGCGGCACCGCGAAGCTGTTGGCGGAGGGCCGCAACGGCGTGCCGTTTCGCATTGCTGCCAATGCGTCGCTGACACCTTCCCTATGGCGCGTTGCTCTAAACGGTCGCGCCAACAGCATCGACTTTAAAACACGTTCGCCAGCGCGCATTATCCCGGGCAAAGGCACTTACCTGTTGGAGGCAACCACGCTCGATTTGTCGAAAGGATCGATCCAGCTGGCGGGCGATTACGGTCGGGGTCTCAACATTCAGAGCAGGCTAAACGGCGTCGATTTGGCTATCCTCAATCCCATCTATTCGGGCTTGGGCTTGGGCGGCACCGCAACTGGCAGTCTCGATTTTGCGCAAAGCTCGACAAATGCGTTTCCACAAGCCGATGCGCGTCTGACGATTACCAACTTCACGCGCAGCAGCTTGGCGGCGGTGTCGCGTCCAGTCGATATGAACATCGTCGGGCGGTTGTTGCCCGATGGGGGCAATTTGCGCGCCATTGTCCGCAGGCGCGGTATCGTGATTGGTAGGGTCCACGCTGACCTGACGCCATTGCCGCCCGCTGCTGGTGACTGGACAAAGAGGTTGCTCGCTGCGCCGCTGTCGGGCGGTGTGCGCTACAATGGTCCGGCAGAAACCTTGTTCTCGTTGGCCGCGCTTCCTGACCAAAGTTTGAAAGGTGCCATTGGCGTTGCAGCCGACTTTTCCGGCCGAGTACAGACGCCGCAACTGACCGGCGTCGTGCGCGCGACCAACTTGGTTTACGAAAATAGCACCTACGGCACCAAATTAACGCAGCTTCGATTGCGCGGCACATTTACCAACGACCAATTGGACGTCGAGGAGCTGACAGCGAAAGCGGGCAAAGGCACAGTCACTGGCAGCGGTTTTGTTAGCTTAAGTTCGGATAAGGGCTTTCCGGTTCAGCTGAAGCTCGATCTGCAAAATGCGCGACTGGCCAATAGCAGCGACCTTGCAGCGGCCGCGACAGGAACGCTCAATATCGTCCACGGCCCGGGTCAGCCGCCCACAATAAGCGGTGCGTTGCGGTTGCCCGAAACCAAATACCGTATCGTGCGCGACGGATCTATCAAAGTCGCAACATTGACCGGGGTACGGCGCAAGGCTGCTGTTGGCCGCGTTAAAATGGCGGGTAATGCGGACCCGATACGCGGGCTACCGACCGATTGGAAACTGGACATCGACGTCGTTGCCAACGACAAGCTTTATGTGACGGGAATGGGCCTTGATTCCGAATGGTCGGCACGGCTGAAATTTACCGGCGTTGCAGGCGCACCGCGTATTTCTGGGCAAATTGATCTGATCCGGGGCACCTTGGGTTTTGCCGGACGATCATTTAATGTGCAGAGCGGTCGGCTGAATTTTGAAGGCACGGCAGTCAACAATCCGACGCTGCGGATCGTTGCGTCCGGTGAGGCCGACGGGGTGGTGACCAACGTCAACATCACGGGCCGCGCTTATGATCCCCAAATCGCGTTTAGCTCGGTTCCAAACCTGCCGCAGGACGAGATCATGGCGCGGATATTGTTCGGCAATAGCATCGCCGAATTGTCCGCCATCCAAGCGGTGCAGTTGGCCAGCTCGTTAAACGCCCTGCGCGGTGGCAGCGGCGGGTTGAATCCGCTCGGCGTGTTGCAATCGGCATCGGGTATAGACCGGCTCCGGCTGCTGGGTCCTGATGACAAAACAGGTCGCGGCAACGCCGTTGCGATCGGGCAGTATATTTCAAACGACGTCTATGTCGAAATCGTTACAGATGCGCGCGGTTATACCGCCAGCCAGATCGAAATAAGCCTGACACCTGCACTTTCGGTCCTTAGCCAAGTCGGTTCATTCGGTGGATCTAACGTCAATGTTCGCTACCGGAAGGATTACTGATGCGCGCCTTAATCCTCATTTGCCTGATGCTTGCAGCCTGTTCGAAGGAGCCGACTTTTGAGGAGAAATTCGACAAGCAAACGGCCGAAATCGAGCGCCACGCCAAAGAGCTGGAGCATGAACTAGACGAGCAAATCAAGCTGGTGCCTGAGGCGACAGAAGTCCCAAACGGCGAAGCGCCCGCCAAAAAGGCCGACGAATAGCGCTTTTTTAAGAGTTGATGCGCTACCGGAAATGGATGTTGCGCGTCTATATCACGATCGACACCGAATATTCGGCTGGCCGCTATCAAATGGGCACGCACCGCGATGCCGCGAGTAACTATGCTTGTTCGGTAGCGGGTGAAACGCCTACCGGCGATTTCGGCATCGGATACCAGATGGATGTGTTCGAGCGGCATGGCCTAAAAGGCGTGTTTTTCGTCGATCCGATGCCCGCTCTGGTCTGGGGCGTGGATGCGATTAAGCGTATCGTTGAACCAATCGTCGAGCGCGGTCACGACGTGCAACTGCATATCCACACCGAATGGCTCGAATTTGCCGAGAGCAACCCGGTCGGGCGGACTGGTCGTAACATCAAGGATTTCAGTCTTGACCATCAGACGGCGTTGATTGCGCTCGGGTCGGACTTAATCGAGCGGGCGGGGGCCACCAAGCCCATCGCTTTCCGCGCAGGAAATTTCGGCGCGAATGACGACACATTGCGCGCGTTGGCGGCAAACGGGCTTCGCTTTGAAAGCAGCTTTGGCGGCAGCATTCCTCACTCGCTGTGCGATATCGACTTGTCACCGGGCCAGCTCACGCCGGTTGAACGCTTTGGTGTGATCGAGGTGCCGGTTAGCGGCATCAGCGATAAAGGCGGCCAGCGGCGGCATACGCAAATCACCGCCATATCCGCGCCTGAGATGCTCGCCGCTGTCCGTCATGCACGCGACACCGGGCGGACGAGTTTTGTCATCGTCAACCACAGCTTTGAAATGCTCAGCCGCGATCGTTCGCAGGTCAACCCAATCGTCCGGCGGCGGTTCGAGGAAGTTTGTGCGGGCATCGCTGCGATGGTCAGCGTTGATAGCGGAACCTTTGTGGATGCCCCGCCGGTTGTCGAAACCGTCCGTAGCGGCCTTCCCGAATTTCGCTGGCAACATTATGCGCACCGCATCGGCCAACAACTGATGAGCAATGCGCTCTACGGCGGTGCGTAGATGATCGACCGGATGTTTGGAACAATTCGCGGGGCAGTGCGACTAGCGCTTTGTTATTTCGAGGTCGCGTTCGGGCTGGCGAAAATTATCAAGCCCCGGCCTGACGACGTGCGCCGATTGGTCTTCGTTTGCCATGGCAATATTTGCCGCAGCGCCTTTGCCGATGTGCTTGCGACACAGGCCGGCCTCAACAGCACATCGTTCGGGCTTTCGACGAGCAGCGGCAAAGCGGCATATCCGCGGACACTGCATATAGCGGCGGATATGGGCTACACGCTCGGCGCTCACCGGACCACCAAAGTGGTGGACTATGTGCCGTTTGAGGGTGACTTGTTGCTGGCGATGGAGACGAGACATTTGCGCAAACTCGCCGCCGATCCGCGCCTAAGCACGATGCCGCGCATGTTGCTCGGGGGCTTCGGCAGCCCCCCGACGCCGCATTTGCACGATCCGTATGCGTTAAGCGACGCGTATATGTGGACGTGTCTGCGCCGCATTGAGCGCATTATCCCGGTTCTAAAAGCTAGCTTTCCAAACGCAGCAACCGCCTAAAAACATTCTTCATATCCTGCCATAATGGGCCGGGGTCGCGCGACCACCAGACATAATATCCCGTGGCGGAATCGAAGAAATCCGCAAAGTAATCGACCAAAGCGTCTGCGCGGCCAAGCGATGGTGAGCGCCATAACTCGACAAGCCGCCGTGTGTCGGGGATCAGATAGCGCGCGCGCCTCTGGCGATAACCAGTTGCCGCTGCCTTGGTTTCTCCCAACACCGCAATGCGGTATTGCTCCCACGCAAAATGTGCACCGCATTGGCTGGCGAGCGGCAGGCTGCCCCAAAAGCGGCCGTTGACTTCCATCAGCCAATAGTTGCCGGTAGCTTTGTCATAACGATATTCGACCATCGCAGGGCCTTCCCACCCAATAGCGCGCAGCAATTGCTCCGACTTTTCCATCTGCCCGGCGTGCTGCGTAAGCGGTACCGACTCGCAATATGTCGAAACCCCGCCACTTGCCGGATATTCGCGCAGTCTTTGGTGCTGGAACCGCAGCGCCGCCTTGCCACGGTGCATCAGCAGCATTTGTCCGAGACCTTGACCGGGGCAATAGGTCTGCACCAATGGATATTGCCCCAGCGCGTTGTAGCGCCGCAATATCGTCAACAGCGCACCGGGCGTATCGGCATATGCGACCTTTTCGAAATCCAGCCCTGCGCTTTGCAAGGCGGTCATGACGCTTGGCGGATCACTCCATTTCAGCACGACGGGATAACGAAGCGCGGCAAGATGTGCTTCGAGATCGTCGGTCGCAAATGGTTGCCAGCTATCAGGCACCAGTAGCCCTGCGTCGTCGGCAGCCGCCAGTGTCTGGCTCTTGTCCAGCACAATACCCAGCGGTTTTTTTCGCGGCGTCATTATCTGGCACCCGGCAACGACCGGCGGCAATTCCGCGAGCTCAAGCAAATCACCCTCGCTGATCGCAAACAACGCCGACGCACCGGTGTCGCGGATAATTTCTGGTAACCAGTCAGCTATCGGGCGATCGCTTGGCCGCACCAGCAGCGTTTGCGCAAAGCGCGAAGCCCCTCCAATCGCGCCCTTAGTGCGACCAATTGCAACAACCGGTACGCCGTGCTGCCCAAGCTCACGCACGACAGTCAGTCCGATGGGCGTATCAACACCGAGGACCATTGCTATCGGTAAACTTGGTGCACTGCTCATAAAACAACAACTGCCGCTGCCGCCGCCAATTGGCAAGCGCCTAAACATGTTACAAAAAGTTGGCCGGGAGGCGGTTTTGCCAGAGGCTTTAGGCCCGTCAGCGCTTCAGTTGTGGATTGATCGCACGCGGTTGTGAACCTTTGGCGAGATAGAGATCGACAATCCGGGCCGTCAAATAGTCATATGGCGCTTCGTCCAGTTCGACGATATCGTCCAGCCGCAAAGCTTCGGTTACATCTTTTATGTGCCTTTTGGCTTCATCCGAGAACAAAGGTTCCGCTGTTAGCGTTGTCTGGACATAGTCGATCAGCATGTGGTGACCAGCATCCCGATTGCCATTGCCATTGCCGTGGGCCTCGTATCGAAGCTTCTCAACTGCGCGGAGTAGTTCGCCTTCGACCGTTAGCGATTGCCCCGTTTGTGGCACCGAGTTTTGCCATATTTCGTCAGCCATTTTGTCAGCCTCAGGAGACAATATGGTTTCTGTAGGCACCGGCACAGGCACAGGGACCGGCTCCCGCTGAGGTGAAGAGATATTCAGCAGCGCAGATAACAGTGCGAGAAGCATCAGTCCAAATCCCACGCCCGCTCGCCATGGCTGGTGATATCGAGCCCGTCGCGTTCGGCGTCTTCGCTGACACGCATCGGTAGCACCATCGAGACCATGTAACCGATGATGAGTGTGGCGACTGCCGACCATACCGCGACGATTGCGACGGCTTTTAACTGAATCCAAAGTTGCGATGCCATGCTGGCACCCTCCGCATAACCAACGCCGCCGAAGCTTTCGGATGCGAATATCGCCAGCAACGATGAACCCATGATGCCACCAACACCGTGGACGGCAAACACGTCGAGGGAGTCGTCGATCTTCAGCGTGCCTTTGACCAAACCGACCGCGACGAAGCAGACGACGCCCGCCAGCAGGCCAATGATTACAGCGCCGCCCGGGCCGACCGAGCCAGCGGCTGGCGTAATCGTCGCCAAGCCCGCAACCGCTCCTGTCGCAAAGCCGACAGCGGTCGATTTGCCGACCTTGATCCGCTCGATCAGCATCCAGACCAAAGCCGCGACCGATGCCGCCATATGCGTGTTGATGATTGCCGCTGCCGCGCCGTCGTCGCTCGCCGTCAGCGCGGATCCACCGTTGAAACCGAACCAGCCGACCCAGAGCAGACCAGCGCCAGCCACAGTTAACGACGGGCTGTGCGGCAGCATCAATGTCTTGGGAAAGCCGATACGCTTGCCGAGCATCAACGCGACGACCAGTGCCGACACCCCTGCTGTCGTATGCACGACGATACCACCTGCAAAATCAATGACGCCTTGGTCTGCCAGAAACCCGCCACCCCATACCCAGCGCGCGACCGGCACATAGACCAATAGTGACCACAACGCCGTGAATGCCACGACCCAGCCAAAGCGTGCCCGTTCGACCCATGCGCCGACAATCAGTGCAGGTGTGATGATCGCAAAGGTCATCTGGAACAGGCCGAAGACCAGTTCGCCGATCGTCTGCCCCTCGCGCACCGCGAGCATGTTGTTGAACATGAAATTCTGAGCCGAACCCAGATATTCGCCGCCGTCGGTGGAAAAGGCAAGACTGTAGCCGATGGCAATCCAAAGCACCGATGTAATCGCGATGACCGCACCGCATTGCACCAGCACCGACAGAAAATTCTTCGAACGAACAAGCCCGCCGTAAAACAGAGCTAGCCCAGGGATAGTCATCATCAGAACGAGCGCGGAAGCGGTCAATATCCAAGCAGTATCACCGCTGTCGGGTTCTGCCGCCGCCACATCCTGCGCCCAAGCAGGGGCCGCGGTCAGCGCCGCCAGCACCAACGCTGTCTTCAACACATTCTTGATCATGTCCGTCCCCGCCCCTTTTCTCATGCGCTTCCTAAGCAACTCTAAAGCAATGCTCAATGCGCAAAGATCGTTAATAGCCTTCGAGCACTTGGTCTGGCGGGCGGTGGCCATCGGCCCAGACCCGGATGTTGGTGATGACGCGCTCACCCGATGCCTCGCGGCCCTCGAAGGTCGCGCTGCCCAGGTGAGGGAGCAAAACCACATTGGGGATATCGAACAGTCGCGGGTCGATGGCGGGTTCATGCGTGTAAACATCGAGCCCGGCCCCGCCGATTCGTCCTGCCTGCAACGCCTCGATTAATGCATTCTCGTCGATCAGCTCCCCGCGTGAACTGTTGATGATATAGGCATCGGGCTTCATCATCGCGATCCGCTCGGCGCTAATCAATTTGTCGGTTTCCGCAGTCAGCGGGCAGTGGAGCGTGATGATATCCGCCCGGGACACCAGCCGGTCGAGATCGGGTTCGAAAGTCACCTCCAGCTCTGCCTCGACACTGGCGGGCAGTCGCTCGCGCTTGTTGTAAACGACGTTAAGGCCGAAAGCGCGCGCGCGAGCCGCGACCGCCTCGCCGATCCGGCCAAAGCCGATGATACCTAGGGTCTTGCCGCCGATCCGGTGACCGAGCATCCCCGTGGGTTTCCAGCCGCTCCATTCGCCGCTGCGCATCAGCCGGTGCCCTTCGCCCAGACGGCGCGGGACATTCAGAATCAGCGCCATCGTCAAGTCGGCGGTGTCATCAGTGAAAACGCCGGGCGTATTGGTGACCATAATGCCCTTGGCGCGCGCGGCGGCAAGGTCGATATGGTTTACCCCCGCGCCGTAATTGGCGATCAGTTTGATCGAGGACGGCGCTGCGGCAATCAGCTCGGCGTCGATACTATCGGTCACCGTTGGCACCAGCACATCGCAATCGCCCATCGCGGCAATGAGAGCGGCTTTACTCATCGGTTGGTCACTGGCGTTAAAGCTGGCATCGAACAATTGCCCCATGCGTTCCTCAACAGCGGGAAGCAAACTGCGGGTAACGACAATGCGCGGGCGTTCGATACGAGCAAGTTCTGGCATATAAATGGCCTAAAGCCGAATTCTATATGCCGTCAAGTCAGGATGGTTGCACTGTCGGCATTGCTTACACTATAGAGGCGGTCGGTGGGATAACGCTATGGCAAAGCATATGAAATTCGGAATGGTGTCGGCGGCCTTGACCTTGACCGCGACCGCCGCACTTGCGCAATCGCAGCAGAAGACGCCCTATTGGGCCTCCATCGACGAGGCCGAGGCCCGGATGCGCACGGGCCCCAGCACCGAATTTCCGGTAAAATGGGTGTATAAGCGGCAGAACTTGCCGGTAAAAGTGGTCGCGGTCCATAGCGTGTGGCGCAAGGTTGAGGACCCGGACGGCGACCAAGGGTGGATGCACGTTCGCTTGCTTAGTCCAAAGCGGTCGGCAGTGGTGATCGGCAGCGGTGTTGGTTCACTGCGCGAATCCCCAGAGGCGACTGCACGTATCGCTTGGCGGGTCGAAGCAGGTGTGGTCGGTCGTATCGACGAATGCGATAAGGGCTGGTGCCGTTTCGACAATGCGGGCCGCTACGGCTATATTGAGGCTGACCGCATATGGGGCGATGAAGCGCCCTAAGCAGTTACGGTGCCCCCTGCTTCAATTTCCCGCCCGCGCCCTACAACTTCGGCGAACCGCGCATGATAAGCCTTATGCTCGGTTCCCATCCACTTGTCCCACCACGTGAAATACAGGCCGTAATTGTGATTGAAGCTACCGTTGTGATGTAGGTCATGATGGACCGTCGTGTTGATCCAGCTCGTTAGCGGCGTCGATAACCACCAGCGCGGCATGAATTCGAACCCGGAATGGCCCATCGCGTTGCGGATGATCTGAAAATTCAGCCAGACAAACATTACCCAGCCCGGCGTCGGCACCAGAAACTGCCAGATCGGCACAAACATAAACATCACCGCTGCCTCCGGCATCGCAAAGCTATACGCCGCCCAAGGCGTTGGCGTGATTGAGCGGTGATGCGCGCGGTGGAATGTCTTGAACAGCTTGGGATGGTGCATAAAGCGGTGCGCCCAATAGAAATAGGCGTCGTGGGCGATGATAATCCCGGCGAGAATCAGAAGGTCGATGCCGAGGCCAAAGCCTTGTCCAAAGACATCGTAGAACAACCCGACTTCGCGGCCCCAGATTAAGAAGCAGATACCGATGACGTAAACGAACACTGATTGAAGCGACTGCAAAAACTCCCGCCGCATATCGATGATTGTTGCCTCACGCCTCTGTATTTTGCGGGTTTTCAGCGCCGTGCGGCGCAGCAACCAGACTATGGTGAATGTGATCGACGCCGCCATGAAGTAGCGCCCGAAATCAAAGGTGAAGATCTCTTTCCCGTGGTTGAGCAGGATATCGAGGGGAGGAATTCCGGTGTTCATAATATCGTCCTTGGCAATGTATCTTTGCCGTTTGCTGTATCGGTCACTGTATTACTGCCGTTTTTCGAAACCGGGCTAGCCGATTCCGAAATCGATAAACGCCGCGCACGATAATCAGAGGGCGTCATCCCTTCCGCCTCTCGGAACGCGCGGTTAAATGGTCCCAACGAACCAAAGCCTGCATCCAGTGCGATGGTGATAATCGGCACTTCGTTTTGTGACGGATCGGCCAGCGCTGCCGTCACTTCGGAAAGGCGGTAGCCGTTGAGGAAAGATGCAAAGTTGCGGTGGCCCATCGCTCGGTTAATCGTCCGGCGCAGTCTATATTCCTGTTCACCCAATTGCGCAGCTAGCTTTGCGATAGAAAGCGTTTCGTCCCGGTGCGGCATTTCGCTTCGCATGTGTGTTAATAGCCTTTCTGCGAGCATATTGGTTTCTGCGGTCGCTAGTGCCGCGCGCTTGGGCTGCACCGCTGGCAAACCAAAAAGCTCTGTTTGGCGCATTCCAAACATGGCGACGCAAAAGGCAAATACGGCGAATACGGCTGCGCTGCCGATCAAATGCGCGCGTTCATGCCGCATCCATTCACGCTCCGCTGCTACTTCCGACAGTGCGATAGCAATCACGTAAATCCCAACGACGATGATCAGGCGCGATCGAATGTTACGCCGCCCTTCTACAAGGTCGCCCTCACGCCCGCGCCACACTTCGAACAATGCTGCTGCGGCAAACAGCAGCATGAATACCCGGAATAGGATCGCCGAAACTGTGTTGACCAATCCACCCTCGGTAAATGTCAGTTGCACCACCAATATGTTGACAAAACTGACCGTGACAAGCGCTACATCGCGGATGTGCAGCTTATGCTCGTCGTTAAACCACGCCTTGGCAAACAACCAGAATAGCCCAGGAGTTGAACCTGCGCCCAGAGCTAGGAAAAGCCCGTACAGCTGCGGCCGATCATACCAGCTCATCGTCACAAGCAAATAACAGCTAATCGCGACGCTCATTGCCACCGCAAGTCTGGCGGCAAGAACCTGTCGATAATCACGCAGGAGTATCCAGCTCCAAAGCGCGAGCAACGCAATCGAGGCCCCGCGCGCCATCAAGTCAATTTGGTAAAAACTGGTCATGCTGGCGTGTTGCTGACATAATACACACCCCGCGACAAGCCGATTTCGAAATCGGCGAGTATATTTTGCCAAGACTCATCTGGACGGCGCTGCTAATCGACAACCATGTCCGACCAAAAGCATCTCTACCTCGTTGATGGCTCCGCTTATATTTTCCGCGCCTACCACCGCCTGCCACCGCTGACCAATATTCGCGGCGAACCCGTCGGCGCGGTCTATGGTTACACGACGATGCTGTGGAAGCTCGCTGATGATCTCAATCAGGCCGATGGTCCAACCCATATGGCCGTGGTGCTCGACAAATCGAGCCAGTCATTCCGCAACGAAATTTACGATCTGTATAAGGCCAATCGCCCCGAACCGCCGGAGGATCTACGCCCGCAATTCCCGATGATCCGCGATGCCACGCGCGCCTTCTCGCTGCCGATGATTGAGGAGGATAATGTCGAGGCGGACGACATGATCGCGAGCTATGCCAAGGCGGCATGTCGTGCCGGTTGGCATGTGACCATCGTCTCGTCGGACAAAGACTTGATGCAACTGGTCGGACCCATTTCTGCCTCCGGCACGGGAGGGGTCGATATGTTCGACACGATGAAAAATCAGCGCATTCGCACCGAAGAAGTCATCGAGAAATTCGGTGTCGGGCCGGAAAAGGTCGGCGATGTGCTCGCATTGATGGGCGACAGCGTAGACAATGTCCCCGGCGTCCCCGGCGTTGGTCCCAAGACCGCGACCAAACTGATTCAGGAGTTCGGCGATCTCGAAAGCGTGCTTGCCGCTGCGCCCGATATGAAGCCGTCAAAGATGCGCGATAATCTGATCGAATTTGCCGAAAAGGCGCGGCTCTCCAAGGTGCTGGTGACGCTGAAAGAAGATTGCCCGCTGCCGATTGCCATCGAAGACATGAAGCTTGGTGCAATTCCCGAAGAACCGCTGGCGGCGTTTTTGCAGCATCATGGCTTCAACTCGCTGCTCAAACGCATCGGCCATGTCACCAATACGGCGGCGGCCAACAAGTCGATTGCCGGGACGCCGAAGATGGTCACCAGCGGCGATGCAGCCCCGCCGCTCCTTGGCACGCGCATCCAACCTGCGCCGATGCCGCCGATTGACACGTCAGCCTACACGATGGTCACCGACATAGCAGCATTAAACCGCTGGATTGCCCGCGCGCGCGACGTCGGCTTTGTCGCATTCGACACCGAAACCGACAGCCTGCAGGCCGTTACCGCGCGGCTGGTAGGCTTTTCGCTGGCGGTGGCCCCCGGCGAGGCATGTTATGTGCCGCTGGCGCATGGCGGCACCGATTTGCTTGCCGAGACACCGGAGCAAATTCCGTTCGCCGACGCGCTGTCGCGATTGAAAGACTTGCTGGAGGATGAAAGCGTCCTTAAAATCGGGCAAAATTTGAAATATGATATGTCGGTGTTGGCGCAGCACGGGCTGACCATCACGCCGTTCGACGACACGATGGTGATGAGCTTTGCGCTCGATGCTGGCGACCATGGCCACGGCATGGATGAGCTGTCGAAGCTGCATCTGGGCCATGAGTGCATCAGTTACAAAAGCGTGACTGGCACCGGCAAATCGGCCATCGGCT
>JANLRW010000196.1:0-20000 GCA_031361925.1 Sphingomonadales bacterium | reverse complement strand
GTGTTGGCGATGGTCGAGCCTTCTGGCTTTCTGTATAACCAGCACGCCCTCGCATTCCGCCGGACATTCTTAGCTCGCTGGCGAGTCCGGGAGATTCTGGATTTTGTTTCGGTGCGCGGGCTGTTTAAAAAGGGCGAGGCTGACCCGAAGATTGTTGTGGTGATCGCGGAGGCTGGGACGCCCGCACTCGACAGCCGCATCCTCCATGCGGTATTTCGGCGCAATGGTCGCGCCACGGCGGAGCAGGGCTTCGACATCGACTATTACGACCTGCATTGGTTGCAAAATGTTGATGCCATGCAATCGCGGGATATATGGCGGGCCAATCTACTGGGCGGTAGCAGAGTTCGAGACTTCATCGCTCGGCTTCGTGAATTTCCAACCCTTCGCGAGTTTGCTCAGCAGTCCGGTTGGAACGCAGGCGAAGGCTATTTCGGCGGACAAAAGAACGCGACGGAAGACGTGCATCATCTTGTCGGAAAGCCACTGCTGCCAACCCACGCATTGGGAAAAGATGGCATCGACGAATTTCTGATCAGTACTGTGCCGGATCAGCCGATCAAGGACCCTAAGTCGGCGCAGCGTTTTATGTCGCCTTTGCTGCTGATTAAGGAACATCAAGACCTTCATAATGATCTGTGGTCCGGCGGATATCTGGCATATAAAAATGAGATCGTTGGATTTTCCGCGCCGGGAGACATTGACCGACTCCAGCAGACCGCCGATTGGCTCCAACAGGAGTCGACCGCGCTTCGGGCCTATGTCGCTGGCATCAGTTCGAGACTTTTTACCCAGCGTGCAACGTCAATCTTCAGCGTCGATATCCTCTCTTTGCCCTTTCCGCACGACGGCAATCTCGACCTCAGCGTCAACGAGTGTATCATTGCCGACGACATCGTCGAGTATCAGCGCGATTTTATTCGCCTAGGGACGGCTGCGCCGGTGATGCGAGTAGCGCCAGCCGAGGCGCTCGACGCCTTTGACGAGGTTTTCACGAACCAGGTCAATGCTGTATATTCACGCAAAACATTGCGCGCCTTGCAATCCCAGCACTGGTCGGGTGCCATCTGCAAAGCTTATGCTTTTGGTGACGGCGCGGTCGACTGGTCTGACGCCGACGAACTACGCAATCGTCTCGATGCCTTACTCCATGAGCGTCGCAGTTCCGGCCTGACAGTCACGCGCATCACTAGGCTTTACGACAAGGGTTTTGTGTTCTTGCTGAAGCCTGACCGTCATCGGTTCTGGACGCGATCGATTGCACTGCGCGATGCAGATGACGTCCTCGCAGATCTTCGCGCGCAGGGATTCTAGCGTGCTGGCGGATGACGGCGATCGCAAAGCTCAAGCAGGGTCGCTCGATAGCGGAGTCCACCTGCCTGGCGAGTGGCTGTCGTCGCTTATAGAATTTATCGGCAGCGTCCTTCCCGGCTGGCGCGATGATCCCATAAGACCTGCGCATACCGGTGAGACTGTATTGACCGCCCAGCTTTGCTCGCGTCTGACAAGCGCGAGCCGCCACGCGCCCGGATGGGATTTTCTCCAATTCAAGCGAGAAGAGCCCGACGAGACCGATGGTCGGCGGTCAATCGATCTTGCGGTTGCGCCCAGCGGATCGGTTATCTGGATCGAGGGCCGTCAATATACGGAATATCAGACGCTCCTTCCAATCGAATGCAAACGGCTGCCAACCCCGACCGGCACGGACCGCGACGAACGAGAATATCTCTACAGCCGCTTCAGCACGACGGGAGGTATTCAGCGATTTAAGGCAGGCCATCATGCCGCCCGCCATGCGCGAGCTGCTATGATCGGCTATGTGCAAGATCGCGACATTCACGCTTGGGTTTCCCAGCTCGAACTATGGATTTTAGAGCTGGAGAGCGATGCCATCGAAGGCTGGTCGACCACTGACAAACTTGCCGTCTTGGAGCACGATACCGTCACAAGAACTGCGTCTTTGATGTCCGTTCATGCGCGGCGTGTCGACCTTGATAACATCAGGATCGATCACCTCTGGGTTGAAATGTGATCAGCAGTCCAGCAATACAAGAACAAGTTGGCGAGCCGGTTCTACTGAGTGGACGGCAAGTTGCGCTGATCTCTCTTTACGCTCGATTGTCGGCAGTGTTTGGGCCTGCCGTATAGCAATTTGCCTTAAAAGCCTCACATCCGCTGAAATCTGTTCGCCCAAATTCAAGGTGGTATCCGCTGGCAGTTTAGGCACGTTGCGACTAGCTTCGCAAATCTATGCCGCAACATATCTTCTTCTCTTGGCAGATCGATCGATTGCCGCTGACCGGACGAAATCTGATCGAGCGCGCGCTCGGCGACGCAATCGCCGCCATCAAGGCCGATGCTGAGATCGATCCGGCGCACCGCGAGCTGGCGATCGACCGCGATACCAGCGGGGTTCCCGGCTCGCCGCCTCTGGTCGAGACGATCTTCGCCAAGGTCGATGCCGCCACCGCCTTCCTCTCTGACCTGACCTATGTCGCGACCCGCGCCGATGGTCGGCTGATGCCCAACCCCAATGTCTTGCTCGAACATGGCTGGGCCTTGCGGGCACTGACTTGGCGGCGGGTCATCTCGGTGATGAACATCGCCCATGGTTCGCCCGAGACGCATCTGCTGCCGTTTGATCTACAGCACTTTCGCCGGCCGATCCTCTATGACTGTCCCGACGATGCCGACGAAGGAGCCCGGCGTGCGGCGCGAGATCATCTGGCCGCAGCCCTTCGCGACGCGCTGCGGGCGATTTTGAATGATGAGGTCGCTGCCGCGCCGGCGCTAGCACCGGCCGAACCGCATCCGCACGATGTCGAGCTGCTCGGCAAGGTCCACGACCAATTTCCGGTCGGGCTGCAGCGCTTCTTCCATGATCATAATTTCGGCGAGCCGTTCCGCCGCGACATCCTGAACCCGCTCTATGAGATGAACGAAGACTGGCGCGGCGCGCGCTACGAGTTTCACGATGGCGCGCTGCAGACTGCTTGGGTCGAGGTGTGCGGACGGGCGGAGGCGCTCAGCAATCTCACCGGCAAATACCTGTTCGCGCTTGATGCTAACATGGCGCTCTGCTCGCCCAAGACTGACGAGGACCGCCGCCGCGGCACGCAGCCCTCGACCGTGCGCGCGGTCGGGGAAATGAACGAGGCGGCGACCGCTTTTGCCAGCGCGCTCGATGCCTTTGAGCGCGTCGCCCGCGATCGGGTGAGGGTCGGCGCTATGGCGATCGCTGCTGCTCCGCCCGCTACTGCCGCAGGTCCGTGGGATGCCGCGCGCACACTTCTCGAACGGATCGGCAATGACAAGGTGACAGGCCGCATGCCCGGCATCGTAAGCAAGCCGAGCGTGACGATCAGGCTGGTGCCGGCGCTCGTTGCCGAGCGACCACGTCTCGCCCCGATCCGCGTCGCCAACGCGCAGATGCGGTTTGCACCCGACGTTAACACGCGCGTTGTGACCGATGCTGATGGCGAGCAATGGTGGAGCGCAGAGGTGCCGCGCGATGTCGGCAAGCCCAACGACGAATCTCGCTGGCGGACCCGCCTTGTGCGTCCGGGCGCAATCGAGTTCGAGGCAACGATTGGATTGCGGGTCGATGACGATCCCCAAATCATGGTGGATGGCCGCGAGCTTGAATGCAGCATCGTCGCGAACGTCGAGCGTTTGGCGGCGTGCCTGGCCGAGGTCGGGCTTGGCGGCCCGGCGCTGCTGGCGATCTGCTTCGAAGGCGTTGAGGATGTCGAGCTGACGCGCGCGCGTGGCGGCGGTCGCCCGATCCGGCGGCCTGGCTTCTCGCTCCCCGTCATCGAACTGGCGGACCCCCTCGCGCAGCCCGGCAATCAACTGAACGAGGCCTTCGACATCTTGTGGCAAACCTCTGGCTGGGGCGATGGCTCACCGTCCTTTGGCCGTGATGCCTGGAACGGCTATGGCGGCGCCGACGAAGCCACAGCACGCTGAGCGACATGATCGAGGTTCCACTCGGCAGGTTCGACATCTACGCGCTGGCGCTGCCGCGCGGCCATGGTTTTGGCGACCAGATCCCGAATGAGGCATGGGAAACCGACGACGGCAAAGCCTTGGCGATAATCACGCGCCACGTCGATCATGGCGATCTCGGCTTGATCATCATGCGCCGGCGGTCCGATGGCGTCTGGGCGACGACCTGCGATCTGCTGGGTCTTCGAGATATCGATACAGCCCGAGATCGCGCGCGTGTCGAGCTGCGCGAGGGATGTGCTCCCGAGTCCGTGCCACCCCGGGTGCAGCGCCGGACTCCACTCTACAATCTCGAAGGGCGCGAGCCGAGCGAGATCTTTAGGATGCTGACGACGAACAGCCATCGCAACGTCGCCTGGCTGCTCAACCAGCTCTATCTCTCGCTGCCCCGACCTGACCGCAATTGGGCCGCCGACTGCCAGACCGAAAATTTCCATACGCGGCTATGGGAAGTGCAGCTCCTTGCCTCGTTTCGCGAGCAAGGTTTGCTGGTGACGCAGCCCATGGAATCTCCGGATTTCCGGATTGAGAACCGCAAGGGCGGCACCGCCTGGGTCGAGGCGGTCACGGCCAATCCGCAGGAGCGTTTCGAGCCGGTCGGCGCTGTGCCGTCGATGCAGCCGGAGGAGAATGAAGAACTGTTCTTCGGGGCAGCTGCCCTTCGCTTCGCCAAGACTATCGGCAGCAAACTGCAGCGTCGCTATGCAGATATGGACCATGTCGCAGGACATCCCTTTGCGATCGCGCTGGCCGATTTCCATGCTCCGTCATCCATGGTGTGGAGCCGCGAAGCTCTGCTCGGCTATCTCTATGGCTTCGGCGCGGAGGCCATTGAGGTCGACGGGAAGCGCGCAGCCGCTGGCTATGAGGTCGATCGGCTGCTCGGCCCCTCAGAGTTCCCGGCGGGGCTATTTCGCGACGAGGCCCATACCGAGCTGTCGGCGGTCATTTTCACCAACGCCTGTGCGCTCAGCAAGTTCAATCGCGTCGCACTGACTCGTGGCATGCAATCCCACGTCGGGCGTTATGTGCGATATGGGCGCTTTTATGACCGCAACCCCGGTGCGCTTGATGGCATTCCCTTCTGCCTCGATGTGCTCTCGGACGAGTATCGCGCGCTCTGGCCGCAGGGCTGGGAACCATGGTGCGCGGAACTGGAGGTCTTTCACAATCCGTTCGCGCGACATCCATTGCCCACCGAGTTGCTTCCCGAAGCCTCCCATTGGCTCGAGGTTGATGGCGCGATGGACTGCCGCCATTGCTATGACACCGGCATTCTCTGGTCGCGCTCACTGATCATGGCCGCAGACGATCCGATGCCGACCTACGAGACCTTGCCCGCCTGGTTCGAAGATCTCGCGCGTCGCCGTGCACGGCGCCAGATATCGGGCGAATGATTATTTGCTGGCCACGATTCAATGCGAGGCACAATGAACGAAGGTCAGGTTTGGGTGGGCAGATTTTGGCCTCGAAATGTTGCGATAGTTTGGCAAATTTCACTGACGCGACCTATTTCCCTAGAATCGGACTGATGCCTTACGCGCGCTCTGAATCGCTTCGAGCGTCCCTTGGCGCTCGTGCTTGTAATCGAAATGGCTGTCTATTCCGGCGATGAAGCGCGAACCCATGAAATGCCAATTGATGCTGGCACCATCGCCGTCGACCAGCCAGTCGCCCGCGACCCAGCCCGGCACGCTGTGCAACAGTAGCACGAGTGAAGCCGCCATGACGCGCTCGGCAATACAGTTCAGCGCTTCGACGTCGGCCGGTCGCTCTTTACCCGCAGAGACGCCGGCTTCGGCCGCTCCGATGCTAGCAAGGATTTGCACTGGCGTCAGATGGACATAGGCCGAACAGAGTCCATAGAGCCTGCCAACTTCTTCGGCGAACGCCGGGCGGAGACCATCGGGCAGCATATCGAGGTCGAGATTCTCTTTGATCGAGATGCGCTGCGAGGAGAGCACTTTGTCGAACTCGACGAGCTTGTCTTCCACACTCGAACCATAGCTGGCGCGCTGAACAAAGCAGATCTTGATAGATGCTTCGAGCAGAAAGCGTAGCTCACGCCGCGCCACGCTCAGCATACCCTCGGCGGCGAGTACGACTACCGAGAGCGTGGATTGCAGCACGTCCTGCGCGAGATAGGACAGGAGGTGGTTGCCAAGAAACGATGGGTCACGGCTCGTATCTTGGACGAGGAAGGATAGTCCCGCGAGATACGAGCGGACGATACCATCGGTCTGGCGCAGGGCCTCCGCCAAGTCGGGTGGTAGGTCATTGAAGTTAGTTCGTTGGTACATCGGCCTGCCGTTTTGCTCAGCGGAAATCGCCGTCGGGGAAGTGATGGTGACCCCGACGATCTCTCCTACCTTCGCGCTCTCGATTGGCATTTGCAACGCTCGTAGGTGTGATGGCATCGGATCGCCTGTGACACAGCAGTCGCGCTTTGTAGGGACGTGAATGAGCGGCAGCTATCAGAGTGTCGCCCGGGGCGCTGAAACGTCGGCTTTGTTGGCGAGAACCGCCTTGGACGATTATTGAATAATTGCCGTCATCAATCAGCGCTGTTTAGCGGCGATGCAAGGCCGACCGTTATACTGCACTCGAAGAAATAGCGAAATGGTGTAGATTGTTCGCTGGGGCCACGCTTACCTTATTTTAGCACTGCCAAGGCGTCAACAATCTGCACATCCGACATCTGATCGAGATAAGCATCGTAGTAGCCTTTGTGCGATGCGCCGACGATGTTGAGTACGCGCGCACCGGGCGCATTGCCAAAGGCTTCGCGGATATTAGCCACCATACGCAGATTGCGCGCTTCAAACCAGGCGACATAGCGACGGCCATGCAAGCCTTCGCCCGGCATCTTGATCGCGCGGCCATAGTCGAACTCGATGAACGCCCGCAGCGTTTCGGGATCATTGATGACCCTGTAAAATGCTAAATAATCGCCGGTTTTCGCTGCATCTTCTTCAACTGCTTTATACCGCACAATCGCCGGTACAGCCTCCGCTCCGGGCGAACTCCAATGCGCCTGAATAGCCGTTACAAAGTCCGGGCCAGCGGCTGTCTGAATGCTGTCGGCGGTGTGATCATCGACAGCGTAGAGCCTATCCAGCCCCAACCGGACTGCTAGGGCAACTCCGATTGCGATGGTCTCATTCGGCTGGGCTTCGACCTTGTCCAAAATGTTCATTAGCGGCTGATCAATCCCATCGCCCAGCTTGCGCTCGCTGGGCGGTAGACGCAGCCACTGCACAAGTGCCGATGGCCGATCATTCGCAGCGAGAAACAGAGAAGCTAACTTGCGGCGCTGCGCTGCTGTGGGCGCAGCGGGGAGGCTTTTCAACGTCGTCTCGATGGCTTCCATCGCTTGGGGTACGGTGAACCCGGTGGATTTCGCGACCTCTGCCGTGCCCCAGCAATAATCATCGAAGATTCCTTTATAGCGCGCCTTGTAGCGTACAAACGTATCACATTGCTCACCGGAAAGGCCTTCGTGGGTAATGATCGCGGGTCGGAATGCCTCCAGCTTATCGAGCAGGCTGTCCAGTTCGGCAGAGCTTGGTTTCTTCTCCAACTGCGCCAAATGCGCGCTGCCAATCGTCAGCACTTGGGTGACCGGCCCCTCCTGCGTGCCACGCAGCGATTTGGGATCAAAGGCAGGTGCCCCGGCAGGCATTTGTGCAGTGGCGAGCGTCGGAAGTGAGGCAATAACCATTAGCAGTGCGGTTCGAATCAAGCGCACGAAGGCTCCATCATTGGGGTATCCAAACAGTAGCGCGAGTATATTCTGGGTTCTGAAAAATCGGCGCTTGGATTGATCAGTTTAATTTTTTACATATGTGTCGGTTGTTAAATTCAGTCAAATTCTGAATTTCCAATTACTTCAGATTCACCCAAAACTCAAAACAGGCTGACAGCCGCTATTGGCCTTTCCATGTCTTACCAGCCGAATTAGTGGTGGTGGGCAGCCCTGAAACCAGTCATTTATAGGTTACGCGAACTTGCTGAACGAATGACCGGTTTTGATGACTAAGTTGGAGGCACTGAACAACCGCTTTGTTAGCGGTTGCTGCCGTTTTGAACGAGGCAAGGAAATGACAAAGTCGGCGCAGCCTCGCCCGTGACGGCTTCCCTAATTCGAAACTATCGTAAGTTACGCTCAGTGTTGCGCGCGCCAAGGCCCAATATCTTCCTTGATGCGCCGTCCAAGGAACTCCCGATCCATATCCTTTTCGTGCTTTTCCATCGCGCGAGTGAGGCGATCATAATTGAGGCGGAAATGCGCCAGCTTCTCTTTCGCCAGCGGCTCGGCCTCGCTCACTGCTCTTATGCGCTCAACCATCCAACAATGCGCTCGTCGGTCGGCGGCGTGTAAAAAGAGGACCCAGGCGGCATAAGCGTCTTCGATGGTTGCCGCGTCCCAATAGGCTGCCCACCAGTGCCGGGCGCAGGCTTCGCGGTGTTGCCAGCGCAGCTTTTTTTGGTGCCTAGATGTCCGAAGATCCGGAGCAACAACGTCGCTGCCCGAGTCTTGGAAAGGCAGGTCGTTGCCGACGCGAAAGCCCTTTATGATCCTGCCACGCTGACGGCGCCAAATGTCATCGGAGGCTTCATCAAGAGCGATGATCCGATCCAACCATGTGGCTTGGTCGTTGAGTTGCGCCGCAAGTGCCAAGTTGAATAGCGCGGCATCTGTAGAGCAAGATTCGAGAGCATATAGCTCGTCCAGCAAGATGGCGGCTTGCGGTAACGCAGCGTGCTTGAACACGAGATGGATCATCTCATCGATCTTGCCGTCACCAATGAATCGCGTGTGGAGCGCCTTGCGTAGCGAGCGCCACAGTGTTGCCGCCAGAACCGGGTTATGTTCGAACATGGCATCACAAAGCGCGATATGCGCCCCTTCAGCTAACCGGACTCGCCGAGCGAACTCCGTTGTGCAGTCGGCATAGCCTTCGATCCACTGCATGACCGTTTCGCGATGGTTGGCAATGAAGGGCGAAAAGTCTTCTGGACTGAAGCTGTGTATGAACAATCGCGCACCGGTGGTTCGGGCGTCCTTGATCCTCGCAACCGCATTATCAACCGCGGTCTGCCGATGTTTTGCATACTCGCCCGGGCGGGACATAGCCCGCCAGTCTTCCCACGGATCATCAGGAACCATCGGCGGCGGCAAAATGGAGAAACTGACGGGATCACCCTCTCGGCGCTCGGCGTTGACGAAGATTTCAGCGCCTGGATCGGCAGCGCGCGCGGTAGGCGACATAAGCAAGCTCGACAGAATTTCCGCCGCAAGCCTAGTATCGCCAACTTCAGCACCCCGTTCTTTCACAGCGTAAGGCAGGAGCGAAGGCATAATTATCGAAGCGATTTGCTCGAATGGCGCTGACATCGCGGCGTCGATGACAGCGTGTGAGCCATAGTGGTTCACCCAATCGTCGTCGCCAGAAGTCCAGCTCCAGCCCCGTTCGAGCAGTTTGTTACCAAACTGCACCCCATCGGCCCGGCTTAGTATCTTGAATGCGACCCCACGAAGCTCAAATTTCGGATCGAATGCGCGGTCGAGCAGCCATTGCCATGCACCGTCCGAAAGTTCGGGCTCCACCAGCGAGAGCAGCGCAACCAGATTGTTCTGCGCCTTTGACTTCCTCACGCCATATTTTGCGATGAGGCCATCTAGCACTTCGAGCGACGGCGCTTTCAGAATGTGCTGAGGATCGTACGAGATATACTTTTGGTTGGCATCGAGGAATAATTCGAACTGTTCGCGCGTATCGAGCGACGCGGCTTCGAACAGCATGAAATTCTCGCGGATATGACTCTTCTCGTCGGCGTTCGCGCGTGACCGGGAACGTCGGACGTAACCCAAGGCCGCAGCGATCCCGCCTTCGTTTAATAGGAAATGTTCGATGGCATGATGTGAAAGAGCCCAACGCCCATTTTCGTCCAGCCTGGTCGCTGGGGTCAGTTTGCGCCGTATCATGGTAGCGAGGGCGTTCGGTGCGAAGCGAGCCAATGGAACGACAAATTGCTCCAGATCGTGATCTTCCTTTGTATGGCCTCGGCCAACATAGACATTCGACAGGTCAAATAAGTTCGAGCCGAGCGTCAAATCTTCGACAAACGACGGCGGGGCCGAGACAGCCGGGTCGATCCAGAAATGCTTTGCTCGGTCGATCCGCCTGAAAAGCGGCAACGCGCGATTGGCCATAACCTCATCGACGTGTCGCCGCTCAAGCCGATACCAGCTGTTTGACGGGTCAAGGAGATAATCTTCCTCGTAGCTTCGCCAGGAATCCAGACCAGGGTCGCATTCAACGGCTTCGCTTTCTAGAGCCTCGTCGCCCGACATCCAAAGCAGCAAAGCGGCAATGCGCCGGTTCAACTCTGGATGAACGCCTAGCTCGGCGGGTCTGCCGAGAAAATCGTCGCTCAGGCATTTAAGCATGTTGCGGGTTTCGGCGAAATCGACGCGGTTGAGCAGAACTATCCATTTTAGTTCGTCCCAGATGCCCGAACGCCTCGTCAAAGCCTCCACAAGTGCGTTATATTCGAAGATCGATTTAGCGCGGGCCAAGGGAAATCCTTCAATCAAAGCCGGAATCTCTTCGATTCCTGGCGAGCCGCCACGCTCGATTATCTTGAGCCTAAGGCCCAAGATTGTGGCTTCTCCATCTTCGTCTTTTCCGATCCGCTTCTTCAAATGTTCGGACCGGGATTTTTCGGACTCGTCATTTCGGCGAGAAGGCGGGTCGACGTCACGGGAAAACACCCTCAGCCATTCGGTGGCCCGTTCGATGATCACGGCCCAGGTGTGGCCATCATCCTTCGGCAAGCTCCGGATCGATTCCAGTGCGATAAGCCTTGCGCCTTGATAGGCACCATGTGTTTCGCGCTCGAGAACGTCGAGAAGCGGGCGCAAGAGTGGCTTGGCCAACCCGGCAAGCTCCGCACGATGATCCTCGATCAGATTTTGCGTGCTGAGCCATGCTGTGACCAGCTCGGTAATCACGATCTCAGGAATGGGGCGGCTTTGCGCCAATGCGATATTGACCGACGCGCGAAGTATCTCGGAACGCTCATCGAGGCCAGAAATCGGGTCAAGCCATTGAAACAGTGCAGTCTCGATCGACGGTTGAGTCGCGGACGTCACTTCCTCCAACTGATTTAACAAGGCAAGCCCCAACGCATGGGTAACTGCTTGAACGGAGAGCTTGTATTTGCCTGAGGGGAGTTGCGTTACGAAGTGGCCATCGACGATCTCGCTCAGGCGCCGGTAAACGTCGGTTTCCGATAGATCGGGCCGCGCCGCCAGATTCCCCAGCTCGCCAAATGAATATGACTGCGCGCCTGCTCGATTGCGGTCGGCGAGGCCGGAAAGCCAGGTTTTCCATTCGCTCTCGCTGAGTGCGTTGCCGCCACGAACTCCAAGCGTATCGCGACCATATTCCCAAAGTAGCCGATGGACCGTGACCTCGGTCGAAGTGTCCAGCCGGTCGCGCAACTTTATGACGAGATCATAGAGCCTCGGCGTGCGCGCAAAGGGCAGCAGCTCGGCGTGAATGTCGCCGCGCGTGAGATTGTCGTGCGCCAAGCGTTGATCAAGTTCTCCGCCGGGTTCGTCCGTAAACTGAGTGATCTCGATTGTGTGAGGACGTATGATCAAACCCGAAAGGTGGTTCAGGCGCTCCTCGAAATGATGCTTTCGGGTCGTTCCGATTATCCGAACCCTGTCGACGAACGGATCAGCCTGAAGGATTTGGAGGAAGCGAAGCCAAGGAACGCCAGGCTCCTGATTCATGCCATCCAGACACAGAACCAAAACTGGCCCCTCGGAGATCGGTCGTTTCAACAATCGCTCTAGGCGACCCTTCCAATGCTCAACGTCGCGCGCTTTCGCAATTTCGAAAAGGCTTTCGGCAATAATCGTCTTGAGCGTAGTTTCCGTAGCATTGGTCGCACCCGCAAATCGGGATGAAGGCAACAAAAGGACAATGGGAAGCTCGCTCCGTTGATCAACCAGCCAGTCGACAGCGGCCCAGGTTTTTCCGAAGCCCTCCATCCCACAGGCGATCGCTGGCGCGGCGCCGGGCTCGCTTGCCTGCCACCAACTCGACAACCCAGCAAAACTCGTCGCGCGACGGATCGTGGACGCTCGCGCACCCCCGGCAATATCCTGACCTAAATTAGCCACAGCCACTGCCGGGGTGGTCCAGACTTCATCCAATTTGCCGTGAGCGAGGGATCTCATCCCCTCATAACCCAGTGACCATGTTTGCAGCTCCCGCTTGAGTTTTTCCAAGCTGTTGGACATGGTATCGGTGATTGCGCGTGTAATTTCCTGGGCTTCCGAGCCGCAGATCGAACCGACAATTTCGGGTGCGACCGTGCAAAGCGCAGCAAGGTCCGGGCAGGCAGCGGTTGTCCAGTCGATTATGATCACCGGCACACCGACCTTCGCGCTCTTGTCGGCCAGATCCATCTGGACTTGCTCCGGGACTTCTCGGGTGGCCACCAAGAACCAGCCCTCTAGGCCGCTGTCCCTGACTATGGCGTGGTCGATTTCGCCCAGAAGCTCGCGGTCGCTGAGGCTGGTATTGTCCGCATAGCGCTTGGTTTCGATCCGGAAGGACCTCGCGGCACGGCCTGCGGGACCAGCGTCGCCGCCGAACTGAAAGCCTGACTTGGCGAGGGCTATCGGAACGTCGAGAAGTGTCCCGATCAATGAGGCTGCCAGTTGTTCAAATTGTCTCGGCTTTTGCTTTTGAAGGATAGCTTTGAGCCGATCCAGTTTTTCGCTTTTCGATTTAAGAGGCGCAACGGTAGTCATTGTTCGATTTTCTTAACCGGGATGGTCCCTTTGTCTACGGCATATTGAAAACGACATAACACGCGACTTGCCCTCAAGGCGACAACGCATTTGGTGGCGACCGATCATTCGTCCTAAGTGGCAAATTGGCGAAGTTTATCCGCATCGCAAAGCTCCTAGCATCGCGTCGAAGCGAAAATTACCGAGGCAGCGTGTTTGTCGGCGTCAGTATGTGAGCTTTTGGCTGCGCTGCCTTTGATCAATGTCTCACACCTGTATAGTTGATAAATGGCGGCCGCGCGCCAAGCTCCTCAGTCTCAGTTCGGGTCGTTCGCAAACGCATATGAGCTTGATTAACAAATGGCCGATCTTAGAGGGTCGTTTCAAGCGGCCGAATGTCTGCAATGTTAGCAATTCTGTTGAAAAACTCCCTCTTGTCTCGGTGACGATAGTCTGATTCACTTGCTTCTGGAGGACCGGCGCTATGATGGGTGAGCGGACAGGTGCGCAGGAAGCGCTGTTTTACGGCTTTAGTCTTGAGGGACATGTGCCGCCCGGTCATATGCTGCGGTCGATTGATCGGTTCGTCGATCTCGGCGATATCCGCGAACGGCTAAAGCCCTTCTACAGCGACACAGGCCGACCTTCGGTTGATCCTGAGCTGATGTTGCGGATGCTGATCGTGGGTTATGTGATGGGCATCCGTTCGGAACGGCGGCTGTGCGACGAGGTACACCTGAACCTTGCCTATCGTTGGTTCTGTCGCCTCGGACTCGACGGGGCTGTGCCCGATCACTCGACCTTCTCCAAGAACCGCCACGGGCGGTTCCGCGACAGCGATGTGCTGCGTCAGCTGTTCGAGGCGACGGTCGCGGCGTGCATGGCGGCAGGGCTGGTCGGCGGCGAAGCGTTCGCGGTCGATGCGAGCATGATCCGGGCCGATGCCAATCGCAAGAACGGCCATGACAATGGCAACAGGACACCGACCGCAAGCACACCCGCAGTGCGTGAATATCTAGCAGCGCTCGACGATGCCGCCTTTGGCGCTGCAACGCCAACGGTGCCGAAGATCATCTCGCCAGTTGATCCGGCGGCGCGCTTTACGTCGGCGCACGGCGACCGGCCGCACTTTGCCTACTGCACCAACTATCTGATCGACCTTGATAATGCCGTGATCGTGGACGTTGAAGCAACGACCGCGATCCGCCAAGCCGAAGTGACCGCGCAGCGCCGGATGATCGAGCGCGCGCATGAGCGCTTCGGCCTACAGCCCGAGCGGCTGGTTGGCGATGGCGGATATGGCGATGGGCCTAACCTTGCCTGGCTGGTCGAGGAGCGGGGTATCGAACCGCACATCCCCGTGATCGATCACTCCGCGCGTCGCGACGGCACGTTCGAACGCGCTGACTTTACGTTCGACCAAGAACAGGATCGTTATATCTGCCCCGGCGACAAGATACTCAAGCCGAGGCATCGCAACTTCGCGACGCCGCGTTCCAACGTCGATGCCGACGGCTTCATCCGTTACCGCGCGACCAAACTCGACTGCGACGCTTGCGCCCTCAAACCTAAATGCTGCCCAGTCGCGCCGGTCCGCAAGATCATGCGTTCGATCCACGAAGGGGCGCGCGATGTCGCCCGCGCCATCGCCACAACCGACGCCTATCTCGTCTCACATCGCCAGAGGAAGAAGGTCGAGATGCTGTTCGCGCACCTCAAACGCATCCTGAAGCTCGACCGCTTGCGTCTTCGAGGTCCCTACGGCGCAAAAGACGAGTTCCACCTCGCCGCCGCAGCCCAAAACTTGCGCAAACTCGCCAAACTGCTCCCCATCCCGGTCGCCGCAACAGCCTGAGAAGGTTGCCGCCGCCGCTCGCCCAAAACTCAGCTGACAACATGACCGCCGCCAAAACCGACTTTTTCAACAGAATTTTAGCGTTTCCTGAACTTAAGCGCTTTTTAATTGGCCGAGCCCAACTCTGCCGTGTCGGCGCTAGGCTTAATTTGAAAGTTTCTCATTCGCAGAGCCCCCGTTTGGAATAGCCTTAGGCTGCGCGACGATGGCTTGCCCCTCGACTCCGGGTGAACGATAGTTGGTCCATGCCCCGGATCAACCCATTCCATCTGATTCTAGCCAACAACCTGTTGCAGAATATCATCAATTCCACAATCTGGTTCGCGGTGACCTTCTGGGCCTTTCTGGAAACGCGATCAGTGTTCGTGACAGGGATGCTTGGCGGCATTTATCTCGTGTTGACCGCAACGTTTGCGATCTGGTTTGGCAGCCTGGTGGATCATCACCGCAAGAAGGGGATCATGCTCGCGTCAAGTGCGGGGTCCTTTTTGTTTTATGCGCTCGCGTTCGCGTTTTATTCACTTACGCCGAATGGGGAGCTGGAACGACTTGATAGTTTCAGCTTGTGGGGTTTTATCCTTCTTGTGATGCTGGCAGTGATCTGCGGCAACCTCCGTATGATTGCATTGCCAACGCTCGTCACGGTGCTGATCGCAGAAGGCAGGCGTGACAAAGCCAATGGGTTGGTTGGCATGGTGAGCGGGATAGGGTTCCTGCTGACCTCGGGCATTAGCGGCCTTCTGGTCGCGTGGGACGGAGTACGCGGCACGTTGGTGTTGGCGCTCGGTTTTACCGTTGTTGCCTTTCTCCATCTCCTGACGGTTCACATTGATGATCCGGAGCCGACCTCATCCCTGCCGGGCGAGCGCAAGGGGGTGGACCTGAAGGGCACTGTCCGCGTCATCAAAGTGGTGCCTGGACTGGTTGCGCTGATCCTTTTCTCAACTTTCAACAATCTACTGGGCGGCGTGTTTATGGCGTTGATGGACGCTTATGGTTTGTCACTTATGGAAGTGCATGAATGGGGCCTTCTCTGGGCGCTCGCCTCAAGTGCGTTCATCGTCAGCGGACTGGTGATCGCAAAGATCGGCCTTGGTAAAAATCCAGTACGCACGCTGCTACTCGTCAACCTAATCACCTGGGCCGTAGCCTGTATATTCACCATTCAATCGTCGATCCTGCTCCTTGTCATCGGCTCCGTGATTTGGATGTTCTTTGGCCCTTATGCCGAAGCGGCCGAACAAACCACGCTTCAAAAGGTGGTGCCTTACGAACGGCAGGGACGGGTGTTCGGTTTCGCGCAATCAGTTGAACAATCCGCTGCGCCGTTTACCGCCTTCCTGATTGGGCCACTCACGCAGTTTCTGGCAATCCCGTTCATGACAAATGGTGCAGGCGCGGAGGCGATTGGCGACTGGTATGGCACCGGACCTGAACGCGGCATGGCGTTGGTTTTCACAGCAACCGGCCTGCTTGGCGTCATACTGACGCTTCTCGCGCTGGGTTCAAGGTCATACCGCAAGCTTTCAGCCGCATATGCTGGCGCACCGGACAAGATCTCCGATTAAATGTGTGCCTGTGATTCCCCAGAGAAGAGGCATTGGTTGGTGTTCTCCAAAGCTTAATGTAAGACCGGGTCCAATTGCGTTGGGCAACCGGGGAACGGCAGAAAACTTAGCGCAGTCGGCAACGCTGCGTGTACAGCGGGTTTGCTCGTTCAGCGGGCCGTCCGACGAGATTGGAGACGTTGCAGACGGTCGGAAGTTGGCCTAAAATCGAACAATAAGATCAAAGTATAGACGTTGCGACAGATGGGAGCAAGAATGGCATCAATACTGAGGCGCAAGATAATTTGCCGACCTTTTGCAATTCCAGCGCTTCTTCTATGCGCTGCTGCTCCCGTTTCCGCAGATCCATTTGCTATGCATGTGCGCTACGACGACGTGGAGAGGTTCTTTCAAGTTCTTGATGCTGGGGAAGGTCGCCCGAATGCAGAGGCGATCCAGCGAGACTATATCGACGCTGGTAGTGCCGGCGTCCGCGACTTCGTTCCGTATCGAATAGAATCGGCTCAAGCGCTTGCTGAAACAATTTCCAAAAAGCCGGAGCTTTTTGAGAAAGCACGTAAGTGTCGAGCGCTTCTGCCCAATCTGGAAAAGCGTGTGCGTCCCTCATATCTCGCATTTCAGCAGATTCTTCCCGATGCAAAGCTTCCCGAAACAACAATTCTGATCGGTCGCGGCACATCCGGCGGTACATCTCGACCGTCAGGTGTACTCATTGGTCTGGAAGTCATCTGCGATGTGACCATGCTCGGAGACGGCGGTGATGCGGTGCTGGGTCATCTGGTGGCGCATGAGCTTGGTCATACGCAACAAGCCTATTTCCGTGGCGATACGCTGTTGGCGAGCGCATTGAACGAGGGCGTGGCCGAGTTTATCGGCGAACTGATCTCGGGCCAAGTTTCCAACCCGCAGCATGTCCGGCAGGTAGCAGGACGCGAGAGTGAGATAGAACGTGCCTTCGTTCGTAACATGCGCGGTGCCGATCGTTCGCGTTGGCTTTACAACCGACCGGGCTCTGCCGAATGGCCAGGCGACTTGGGCTATTGGGTTGGATACCGGATTGCGAAAAGCTACTTTGACCGAGCAAATGACAAAACTGCGGCTGTCAGAGAAATGTTAGCCGCGACTGATCCCGAAGCATTTTTGAAGGCGAGCGGCTGGGCACCTGCCAAACAACTTGGCAAATAGTTTTTCGTCTGGTTTTTGATAGTCCCGTTCCATAACCTGCCGCTACTGCATCAACGACAAACTTGCGGCCGTTTGGCCGATGAACATACGGCGGGACTTGATGTGCCCAAAGTGGTATAGAATGACTGGAATTTTAGCTAAAAGTGCTGACCCTCGAAGCTCTAATCTCGAAAATCAGGCAGTCATTCAGAACGCGCCGGTGCAAAGTCTCGCATCGCGGTTTCTACTTACGCGGCGGCCCTTAATCTGGTCGCATCCTGCATGGGCGGGCTACCAAATGCTCTCGCATAGTCTCGGCTAAATTGTGAGGGGCTGTCATAGCCAACCGCAAATCCGGCACTCGCAGCATCCAGTCCCTCTGCTACCATCACCCGGCGCGCTTCCTGAAGCCGTAGGCGTGTTCGAAATTGGAGCGGACTATAGGTCGTGACTGCCTTGAAATGCTCGTGGAGTGACGACGCGCTCATCCCGGCCTCATCGGCAACTTGTTCGACCGTGAAGGACTCGGCATAATTCGCTTTAATCCAAAGAACCGCACGGCTGATCTGGCTAAGGCGGCTTTGTGCGTTGGCGATGTGCCGCATCATCCCGGTCTGGTCCATCGACATCAGGCGATAGAGAATTTCGCGCTCTGCCAGCGGTGCGAGCGCAGCTATGTCCTCCGGTGCGTCTAACAGCCGAAGCAAGCGCACCATAGCATCCGTCAATTCGGGCGTGACATCGCCAAGGATCAGGCCCGGCCCTGATTCGGCAGGCGGAACGTTGCCGCCATGCTCGATCAATAGCTCGCTCAACACTTTCACATCCAAATCCAGACTGACACACAGGAACGGACGTTCCTCGCTTGCCTCCAAGATCGAACCCAGCAACGGCAGATCGACCGTCACCACCACATATTGAGACGGGTCATAAACATAGGCGATTTGGCCGAGCACGACGCGCTTTCTCCCTTGCGCGACAAGACACAGTGCTGGCTCGTAAATGACGGGCATTGAGTTGCTCAAGTTTGAGGATCGGATAAGTTTGACGCGTGCCAGGGCGCAGGGCTCGATACTGTCGAAATCGAGGTGGTGGCCAATGATTTCGGCCATTTCTTGGGTGCTGTCCATGATTCACATGTCGCATGGATAGGTGTGGCGGACAAGCATAGGGCAGTCGGTTCGTAGGATTGTGCAAGACTCTCGGACTTGCGTTCTATCGTGTGCTCGAGCCGATGCCCCATAGCCGGGATCGAAATCAGCAGTGCTGACCGCTCAACGATTCTGGAAAGCCACATGATACCCGGCAACTTCCAGCGTGCAACATGAAGGATATCATCATGAAACAGCGTAAACTAGGGCATAACGGGCCCGCCGTGTCGGCAATCGGACTTGGCTGTATGGGCATGTCGGATTTTTACGGCCCCGCCGACCGCACGGAAAGCCTTGCAACGATCGCGGCTGCATTGGAGCACGGGATCACCTTGCTCGACACGGGCGACTTTTACGGGATGGGGCATAATGAACAGCTGATCGGTGAAGTGCTGCGCCATCATGCGCGCGATGCCCTGACGCTGAGCGTCAAATTCGGCGCGCTCCGCGACCCCGACATGGGTTGGGCAGGCTATGACGCACGGCCCGCGGC
Organism: Sphingomonadales bacterium; assembly: GCA_031361925.1. GTDB lineage: Bacteria > Pseudomonadota > Alphaproteobacteria > Sphingomonadales > Sphingomonadaceae > Sphingorhabdus_B. The sequence continues at coordinate 946 of JANLRW010000196.1, read as the reverse complement.
AATTGGCAATTTCGTCGCTTATTCGCTCCAACGGCTCGGTACTGACTATATCGATATCTACCGTCCCGCCCGGCTTGACCCATCAGTGCCGATCGAGGAATCGATTGGCGCGATCGCCGATCTCATTGCCAAGGGTCATGTGCGGCATATCGGCTTGTCGGAAGTGGGTTCAGAGACGATCAGGCGTGCGCACGCGGTGCATCCCATCGCCGATCTTCAAATCGAGTATTCGCTGATCTCGCGCGGGATCGAAGACGACATTTTGCCGACCTGCCGTGAACTTGGCATTGGCATCACCGCTTACGGCGTCCTGTCGCGCGGACTGATTAGCGGCCATTGGTCGCCGGAAAGCGCAGGCGACGCTGATTTCCGGACGATCAGCCCGCGCTTTGCCGGGGACAATCTTGCGCATAATCTGGCGCTGGTCGAAGCATTGCGCGAAATTGCCGCCGCCAAGAATGTGACCGTAGCCCAGATTGCCATCGCCTGGGTGGCAGCGCAGGGCGATGACATCGTGCCCCTGGTCGGGGCGCGGCGACACGACCGATTGACCGAAGCACTGGGCGCGGCATCGCTCGTGCTCACCACCGACGACCTTGCCAAAATCGAGAAGGCTGTGCCCAAAGACAGTGCCGCTGGCGCACGCTATCCGGCGGCACAGCTTGCTCATATGGACAGCGAACAGGGAGCATCGGCATGACCATGCACGACTATCGTAGCCTTGGCCGTTCGGGCCTGATTGTCAGCCCGCTGGCGCTTGGCACCATGACCTTTGCCACAGCGCGTTGGGGATCGGGCGAGCCGGGATCGCGCGATATATTCAACGCCTATGTCGATGCCGGTGGCAATTTTATCGATACAGCCGATGTCTATTCGAGTGGTCGCAGCGAGGAAATGCTCGGCAGTTTTATCGCAGAACGCGGTTTACGTGACCGGATCGTGCTGG
>JANLRW010000143.1:0-2870 GCA_031361925.1 Sphingomonadales bacterium | reverse complement strand
TTGAACATCTGCAAAGTTTGCGGATGATCCCCAATCTTGAGGTTTTTCGGCCTTGTGATGCGGTCGAAGTCGCCGAATGCTGGCAACTCGCATTGAGCCGCACCGATGGCCCGTCGGTTTTGGCTCTTTCGCGGCAAGATTTGGCGATGTTACGCAGTTCGGTTGATATAAATTTGTCGGAAAAAGGTGCTTACCGGCTTATTTCTGCGAACGCCGCTCGCAAGGTTGTACTGATAGCTACAGGTTCCGAAGTATCGCTTGCCACCGAAGTAGCGTTGAAGCTGGAGAGCAAAGGCATTGGCACTGACGTCATATCGGTGCCCAGCGTGTCGCGCTTCAAGGCTCAGGACGCAAAATATCGCTCCGATATTTTACCAAATGACGGAAGCCTTAGGGTGACGATCGAAGCTGGGACGACGTTTGGCTGGTCTGACGTCAGTGGTGACAATGCAATTCATATCGGCATCGACCGCTTCGGCGCGTCGGCCCCTGGCAAAGTCCTGATGGAGCATTTCGGCTTCAGCGCTGAAAAAATTGTCCCCAAAATCCTCGCCGTACTCGGCTGACATCCTCAAGGAGCAACGCATGACCGTCAAAGTAGCAATCAACGGATTTGGCCGTATCGGGCGGCTTGTCGCCCGCGCGATTCTTGAGCGAGACGATCATGATCTTGAACTGGTTGCAATCAACGATCTCGCGCCTGCCAAGGCCAATGCGCTGCTTTTTAAGCGTGACAGCGTTCACGGCGCATTTCCGGGCACCGTCGAAGCAGATGGCAACGACATAATCGTCAACGGCAAGCGGATCCACGTCACCGCCGAGCGCGATCCTGCGAACCTGCCGCATGCCGCAAATGGCATCGATATTGCGCTCGAATGCACTGGTTTCTTTACAGATCGGGCTAGCGCAGAGAAGCACATCGCCGCTGGGGCGAAGCGTGTGTTGATTTCCGCACCGGGCAAAAACGTCGATAAAACTGTGGTGTTCGGGGTCAATCACGGCGTCTTGACGTCAGACGATTTGATCGTTTCAAACGCCAGCTGCACCACCAATTGCCTTGCGCCGTTGGCCAAGGTCATGAATGACGAAATCGGTATCGAACGCGGGCTAATGACCACGATCCACAGCTACACCAACGATCAGAAAATCCTCGACCAGATCCACGACGACATGCGCCGCGCCCGTGCTGCCGCGATGTCGATGATCCCGACTACCACTGGCGCTGCGCGAGCCGTTGGCGAGGTAATGCCCGAATTAAAGGGTAAGCTCGATGGGTCGGCAATCCGGGTTCCGACGCCAAACGTCAGCATTGTTGACCTAACTTTCACGCCCAAGCGTGATACCAGCGTCGACGAAGTGAATGGCTTACTGAAGGCCGCCTCGGAAGGCGTGATGAAGGGCGTATTGGCCTATTCCGACGAACCACTGGTTTCAATCGATTATAACCATAATCCGGCCAGTTCGACCATCGACAGCCTGGAAACAACGGTGCTGGACGGCAAGCTCGTCCGCGTGTTGAGCTGGTACGACAATGAATGGGGCTTTTCGAACCGCATGGTTGATACTGCAGGTGTTATCGGCAAGCTGCTCTAATCATGACATTTCGTACGCTCGATGATCTTGGCGATATCAAGGGTAAACGCGCGTTGGTGCGCGTTGACCTCAATGTGCCGATGGCGGATGGACGGGTGACCGATGAGACGCGGTTGCGCGCTGTGTTGCCGACGGTTCTCGAACTGGCCGATAAAGGAGCAAAAGTTCTGCTTTTGGCACATTTTGGTCGTCCCAAGGGTTCTAAGCATAGCGAAATGTCAGTTTCGATGGTGCTTGACGCCTTGCAGGAAGTTTTGGGCCGCGAAATCATGTTCGTGCCGGAAATTTTTGGTGACGTTGTCGCGCAATCGGTTGGTATATTGGCCGATGGCGACATCGCGTTGCTCGAGAACACCCGGTTTTGGCCAGGCGAAGAAAGCAACGATCCTGAATTGGCCAAAGCTGTGGCTGCCAATGGCGATTTCTACGTGAATGACGCGTTTTCAGCAGCCCACCGCGCCCATATGAGCACCGAAGGTCTAGCGCATGTGCTACCCGCTTATGCTGGCAGGTCGATGGAGGCGGAGTTAAAGGCGCTCGAGGCCGCACTCGGCAATCCCGAACATCCGGTCGCCGCTGTTGTCGGCGGCGCGAAGGTGTCTTCGAAGCTCGACGTTTTGACTCACCTTGTTACCAAAGTCGATCATCTCATCATCGGCGGCGGCATGGCCAACACCTTTTTGGCGGCGCGCGGGGTGGATGTCGGCAAGTCTTTGTGCGAGCATGACTTAGCCGATACCGCCAACGCCATATTGGACACAGCAGAAAAGGCCGGATGCACCGTTCATCTGCCCTATGACGTCGTGACGTCACTTGAATTCCGAGCAAATCCGCCAATCCGCATTGTGAACGTGCACGAGGTTGCGGCTGACGAGATGATCCTAGATATCGGTCCTGCCGCGGTCGAGGCGCTTGCGGACGTGCTCAAAAATTGCCGGACGTTGGTCTGGAACGGTCCGCTGGGCGCGTTCGAGATGGAGCCGTTTGATGCGGCGACGGTGGCATTAGCGCGGACGGCGGCGGCTCTGACCAAGGATGGCTCCTTGGTGTCGGTCGCCGGTGGTGGCGATACCGTTGCCGCACTTGCTCATGCGGGAGTCACTCAAGATTTTAGCTACATTTCGACCGCAGGCGGTGCTTTCCTCGAATGGATGGAAGGCAAACCGCTGCCGGGGGTGGAAGCGCTCCAAATAGCGTAAATCAGCGGGGCTAATGCCTCTTTTTTTATAACGATGTGCATACGTATGCACTTACGAAGATGGGGACGTTAGAATGCA
>JANLRW010000119.1:0-9830 GCA_031361925.1 Sphingomonadales bacterium | reverse complement strand
TCGGTCGTGGGGACGGGCGGAAATTCGGGACGAGGCAAGTTCTGATAATCGAGATGGCTGTGCCGCCGGTTCATGAAGATGAAATTGCACGACAGCCCGACGCCGTCCGCGCCCGAAATTTCCGCTTTCACAAATGCCGTGTTCTTGCCGCGCCTCAGCACCGTTGCGGTCACTTCGACCTCGCCTGCCAAGGGTCCGACAAAGGCGATCTGCGCCGATTGCAGCGGTGGCAGGTCGGGTTCGGCCAGCTTTGCCGCCTGATAAGCGAGCACCGAACTCAGTCCGCCATAGGCTGTGCGGCCTTGATGCCAGCTGGGTGGGATGTTGATGCGGTGGGTGTCGGCACCAGCACGAAACTGGCCGAGAAGCGATGCGAGGTTCATATGATTTGGCCTAGCGAACCCGAACCCAGTCCGCAAGCCAGTGACATTTGCGGCTTGCACACCGTTCGCGCACGTGATTGTTACAGGCGTGAAAGGACCGCGAAAATTCACGACTGGGTAGATGTTTTAACCGGTGAGGCCGGGGCGATTGCGCCAGACACGATGTCTGCCAGCCTGCTCGTTCGCATCCTGCGCGCCGCTGCGAACGAAGGCGCGAACAGAACCCAGCTGCTGGCGACGGTCGGCATTGACCCGGTGCGGCTGCGCAACCCGCTGAGCAGGTTTTCGAGCGCGATTGCCTTGCGTTTCTTCGTGGCGCTGGAACGGCATTTCGGCGACCCTGCGATCACGCTCAGGATCGGTGAAAAGGCGTCGATGCAGAACTTTTCCGATCTCGGCTATTCGACCCGGCTTGCCCCTAATCTTGCCGCCGTCATCGACGCCAATATCCGGATTCAGGCGCTTCGCCAGACGATGTTCCGTCCTGTTTTCGATGCCGAAGCCAAACCGCCGACGCTGCGTTGGATGGTCTACCCCGACGCCGTTGACAGCTATGCGCCGCTGGTCGAGTTTTCGGTGGCGACCTATGCGCGGCTGGCGCGGCAGGTGCTTGGCGAAGCGCCATTGCTGCACAGCGTCGATTTTCAGCACAAAGCGCGTTTTGCGCTCGAGCAATATGAACGGGCCTTTGGCTGCCCGGTGCGCTTTTCGATGCCCGAAACGCGGATGGAGTTGACCGCAAGGCAAATTTTCCGGCAGTCACCCTTTGCCAACGCCGCGCTGCTTGAGGCGGCAACCGACCGTTACCGCACGCCCGCCGAATGGATTGCGCAAGGGCTACGCCATACCGGCCACAGCTATTTCTATCTGTCGAACGAACTCGACAAGTCGCCGCCAACGCTTGACCGGATGGCATCGTCGTTCGGCATGACCGAACGAAGTCTGCGCCGCAAGCTGGTCGAAGAAGGCCATCCGTTCCGGCATTTGCTCGACCGGGTTCGAAAGGATATGTGTTCGTTGTACCGAATGGAGGGCAAACGCAGCTTAAGCGAAATTGCGCTTTTGCTGGGCTTTAGCGACCTCAGCGCGTTTCGCGGAGCTACAAACGCTGGCACGGTGTTTCCCCTAGTCATGACGGCAAAAGGGGAAATGGTGGGCGTAGCAAGGATTGAACTTGCGACCCCTGCGATGTCAACACAGTGCTCTACCACTGAGCTATACGCCCACGCTGCGGCAGCCTCTAGCCGCCGTATGCGCTTCATTCAAGCCTATTTCAGTTCGCCGTAGCTTTCTTTGGCAAACAGCCGCTCAACCTCAAGCACCAGATCGCGCAGGTGGAACGGTTTGGACAGGATTTTGGCGTTGGGCATCGACTCGCCAGCGCGCAACGCAACCCCGGAGAATCCCGTGATGAACATAACTTCGGTGCGCGGCGAAACCTTGCTGCAATGGCGCGCCAGCTCGATACCGTCCATTTCTGGCATAACGATGTCAGTCAGCAGCAGGTCGAAATGCTCGGCCTCCAGCAAGGGCGCGGCTTCGGTCCCGCGGTCGACAGCGACGACCTCATATCCCGATTTTTCGAGCGCACGGGTAAGATATTCGCGCATCGCCTTTTCATCTTCTGCGAGCAGGATTCGGGTCATCTTCTATCCTAAATATACGGTTGTCGGCGCAGCGCGACTCAAACTGCTCCGATTTCGTCCAATCATAATGCTAGAGATTTAATTTTTTTCCACCAGACCCGAAAAATTCTGCCAGAAAGTCACCGATGCCTGCCTCGAACGATCCCGGATTTGCGGTCCATAATGTCGCCGACCCGGCACTGCCAGTGCTGCTGTCGGTTCCGCACGCCGGCCGGGATTATCCCGACGCAGTTTTTGCCAATTTGCGGTTGCCGCCGAGTTCGCTGCTGAGGCTGGAGGATCGCTACGCCGATTTACTGGCCCGCGATGCGGTTGCAGGCGGAATCCCTGCGATCATCGCCCACCGTGCGCGGGCCTGGATCGACCTCAACCGTGACGCGCGCGATATCGACGTCGAGATGGTGAGCGGGCTTGACGGTCGCGATTATCCGACACCAAGCCCCAAACAGCGCGGCGGGCTGGGGCTGATCCCGCGGCGGTTGTCGGGTGAAGGCGATATCTGGAAACGTCCGTTCGAAGCGACCGAGATCGAGGCGCGAATATCGGGCTATCACCGCCCTTATCATGCGTGCGTTGCAGAAACGCTGGCGCGGATGCGGGACAAATTCGGGGTCGCGATACTGCTCGATTTACACTCGATGCCGCCTATTGGCGCAACCGGACCAGAGCCGCCACCGCGTTTTGTCATTGGTGACCGTTTCGGGAAAAGCGCTGCTGGCGTTTATGCGCATTTGCTGACCGCGCAGATCACCTATCGCGGCTTTGGCGTTGCGTTGAACCACCCTTATTCTGGCGATCACATACTGCGCGAACATGCCGGCGTTCGGCACAACATTCACGCCTTGCAGCTTGAGGTTGACCGGTCGCTTTATCTCGACCGGGCGCTGCGGGAGCCGGGCAACGGGCTTGCGGCAACGGCGAGCCTCATCGGATCGCTGGTTTATGCATTGGCCGATCAAGCCACGGGAACTGGAACGCTTATCGCGGCGGAGTAGCTTAAAAAAACCACCCCGAAACGAATTTCGGGGTGGCCTAGGTTCAGGGAGTGGTGCCGCCTGACGGCACCGGTAGGACGGAAAAGGGAGGGGAGATCTCCGCCCTGTTGGAAGAATGGGGGTAACGGGCCTTAAAATCAATAGGCACTCCGCTTTTTTTACAATCGGCGCGACGGGTTGTGATTCAATCGCGGGCAGTTGTTTTTAAGCCAGCGGGCAACCTGTTCATTCTTCACGGAATTTATGGGTTCCGGGACATTGTTACGGCAGTGTAAAAATAAATGCGTTTTTATTGCTATTGCGAATGATTCGTAATAAGTCTTCTCACAAGGAGTTAGAAGATATGCTTGGCCACCAATTTTTCGCAAAACCACTTAGTCTTATGGAGATGGATTCACGCGATGCCCGGCTAATATTGGCAAGCCGCAGCTGCCTTATTTTGCGTCATGCCCGACAAGACCCGATGCCGCGTTTGCGCGAGTATCTTCAATCTAGCGTGGTCGCGATTCGCTTTGCGCTGTTGATGGATGTCGTTCAACACGTCTGGCCCGAGCCGTTCGCTATACACCGGCTATGTTGTCCGAACGCCAGTCTTGACGAAGCGTTGCTCAGCCGGGCCGTTCACTTGGCGTTATACGGCCAACGCCCAACGTTTGATGCGCTGTTGCACGAAATGCTGGGTAGCGAAGCCCGCGATTTGCTTTATGCGAAGGCTCATCTGCTTTACCAACCCGCCGACTAGGGAAACATGCGCTGGATAAATGGCACCCGGTCGACGAATTGATGCTTCAAGGCCCCAATGACGTGAAGGAAGATCAAAATGACCAACGGTTTGGTCAAGACTTCATGTGCTTCACGGCCAATGCCCGAAAGCGCCTTGCTATCGCCAACGGGTAAATCAAGCGTAACCAGCCCGAAAAAGTCGGCCCCGGGTGAACCGGGATACGCCGAAACCATTAGCCATCCGGTAAATGGCACGGCGATGATAAGGAAATAGAACAGCGCATGGACAGTGCGGCCAAGCGCTGCCTGCCAACCGGGCACCGTAGCAGGCATTGGCGGCGGTTTGTGCCCGATCCGCCAAAACAATCGCAGCAGCGAAAACAGGAGTATCGAAATACCGATAGCTTTATGCGGCGTCATGTAGACGGCTTTGGCCTCACGCGGCAGGTCTTCGGACATGCTGGCCAGCGCCACGTTGGTGACCACGAGTATCGCAATCAACCAATGCAGCACAATCGCGGTTTTGCTATATCTAGTGAGGTTCGAACTGCTCATGCCGTCACTCCCATGTGGCACGTGACGGCATCAACTGGATCACCATTTAACTTGCCGGTAATTCCGTCACCAACGGCACCTTACCTTGCTGGACCTGAAGTGCAAATACATCGCGCATCAGTTGGAGCGAGAACAAGTGAGCGTAAATTAACGCCAATATGCCGTTTTGGGTAATCTTGCGCAGCACATCGCCGCGCAGTTCGCGCAACTTGTCTTCATCAACCATCTTGAAGCCGCGGTAAACATAAGGCTTCTCCTGACCTTCTTGCTGGATCGAAACCTCGCCATCCATCAGCAGGTCAAGCTTCGTCAGCTCTTCGACAAAGCCGTGCGTTTGTGCGCCGGCATTTTCAAAGTCTTCGCAGAACTTTAAAATGCCCTGCGTGGTTTCGCTTGGTGTGTTGTCTTCAAATAATGGTGTGCCCTCGTCAAATTCACCAAGCGCACCTGCGGTTGGGTCAAAGCACAATGACAGTTCGTCGGTATCGGGGCGCAACTTGGCAAGAATGAAGGGGTAACGGCGGACGTAAGCTGGAACATAGACCTGCTTCGTGAACATCCCTTCGTCATCCATGAAGGTGTTGACGCCCTCGTTCATGCCCATCAATACCAACGGCACCGGATTTTCAGCGGCCGAAAAGATGATCGGATAATGGCGCGAGGCAGGGATGAATTCTTCGATCGTCAGCGGGATCGCATGCTGGCTGTCCATGAATTTAGCATTCGCCAGACCCTTGGTCTTCCACGTGCCATGCTCGTTGCTGTTCAGGGGAACGAGGTCGTTATACAAAAGCGGCAGATTGGCTGCCGGAGGCGCGCTGGCCATAGAAAACTCCATATCTAGTAAGGCGACAAAATGTTCTGCGCGGCCTTAAGCGGACGGGCGCGTCTAGGCAAGCGGAACAAGCTTGCCAGGGTTCATAATGCCGTGCGGGTCGAATGCGGTCTTGATTGCGCGGATCGCCGCCATCCTTGCCGGGTCAGCCAGCCTCGCAAATTCGCTTATCTTGGCTTGGCCAATGCCGTGTTCGGCCGATAGCGACCCGCCATATGCGGCGACCCGGTCGTAGACATGCGCTGTGATCGCCAAGCCATCGCCCGCATACCAGTCAGATGCTGCCATGTTTAACGGCGCCTTGACATGAAAATGGATGTTACCGTCACCCAGATGCCCAAAGGCCACCGTCTTGGTGCCCGGAAACCGGTCTTCGATAATTGTTGATTCACTCTCGATAAACTTGGCCATCATCTCAACCGGAACGCTGATATCATGTTGCAAAGCCGGTCCTTCGGCTCGTTCGGCCTCGGCAATTGAATCGCGAATTTTCCAGAACGCGTCAGCTTGCGTTTCATTGGTAGCGAGTGCGGCGTCGGCGGCTATGCCTTGCATCACCGCCGCTCCGAGCAAATCGGTGGCAAGTTCGGCGGGTGACGACTGGCCAGCATCGTCTTGGACCAGTTCGATCAACACATGCCATGGATGTAGGCCGGAAAGTGGAGCGCGCGTCCCGTCGATATGCCGGATCACGGCATCGACCGCGCGGTGCGGCATAATCTCAAACCCTTCAAGCCTTTCACGAGCGGATGCTTGGATGAAAAGCAGTAGCCGGTAGGCCGCATCGGGGCTGGCGACGCCGGCCCACACGACACAGCGGTCAACCAAAGCAGGTGTCGTTTGCAAAACGGCGGCTGTGACAATACCGATTGTCCCTTCGGCACCAATTAGCAAATGCTTGAGATCATAACCGCGATTGTCTTTCTTAAGCGGCGACATGCCGTCGAACACTGATCCGTCGGGTAGCACTGCCTCTATTCCCCCGACCAGTTGTCGCATAGTCCCGTGGCGCAGCACTTGGGTGCCACCAGCATTGGTCGATATCAGACCGCCGACGGTAGCCGATCCCTTACCGCCCAGCGTAAGTGGGAACCGGCGGCCAACTTTGGCAACGGCGTCGTGTAGATTTTGCAGGATTACACCCGCCTCACACCGCACCATTCCATTGTCAGCGTCGATGCTGTGGATCGTGTTCATCCGTCGCAGCGAAAGGATCATTTGCCGACCAGTTGTGTCGGGTGTCGCCCCTGCGACCATTCCGCTATTTCCACCTTGCGGCACCAACGATAACCGGTGCTGCGCCGCAATTTTGACGATCGTAGACACCTCGGCAGTATTGGCCGGTGATAGCATAGCGGATGCCTTACCGGTGTACCGTCCGCGCCAATCCGTCAGCCATGGCGCTATGGTTGCAGGGTCGTCGCTAAAGCCTTTCGCGCCAAGTGCGTTGCGAAGTTCGGCAAGTGGATCGCTATCGGGCACTGCTTGTCCAAATGGTTCATAGGTTTCGGCGGGGATTCAATTAATGCCCCGTTCAACCCTATGTTCTAAAGCCCTACAAACATCAACATGTCACCGGATCGATTCTTGCGCACAGCCCTAGGCCTATTGCTAATGACGACCGGTTTGACCGCCTTGTCGCATAGCGCGCGGGGGCAAATCGAATTGGACAATCGGCCACCATTTGGTCCGATGATTGAGGCGAGTGACACCGCTTTTCAAGTGCGGGTCGAACAACGCGTTATCATCCGCATCCCTCGCCAGACCGTAGCTTCCGCAAATATGGGAAACCGCAGCCCTGCCAAAATCGCTACAATCCGCTACAAAGAACAGAAAATCGGCAAATGTCTGCTGATGGACCGACTTGTCGGATCAAGGCCGGGAAACAAAGAGGGGCTGGATCTGGTGACCCGCGACGGCGTCTTGATCCGCGCCTATCTCGGTGACGGCTGCTTGGCGCGTGAATTCTATGCAGGCGCCTATATGGAGCGGCCACTCGACGGCAAATTGTGCATTGATCGTGACCTGCTTCATGCGCGCACCGGGGCGAAATGCGAGGTCGATAAGTTCCGCCTGCTCGTTCCGCAATAAACGATACGACAAGCGGGGGGCCGCAATCCGCCAATTTCCTTGACATTTTCCTGTCTTGCGGCCAAAGCGCCCGCGAGCATGAAGGTTGCGTGATCAACCGCCCTGCGCATCCTATTTTCCGGAAAAAATCTATGCGTTTTGCCGACATCGGCCTGTCTGACGAATTATTGCGAGCCGTAACCGAGGCTGGCTACGATATTCCCACACCCATTCAGGCGCAAGCGATCCCGTCCGTCCTGATGATGCGCGACATTATCGGCATTGCTCAGACCGGGACCGGTAAGACTGCGTCGTTCGTCCTGCCGATGATCGATATCTTGGCGCACGGCCGCGCTCGGGCGAGGATGCCGCGTTCGCTGATCCTCGAACCAACGCGCGAACTTGCGGCGCAAGTGGCAGAGAATTTCGAAAAATACGGCAAATATCACAAGCTTTCGATGGCGTTGTTGATTGGCGGCGTACAGATGGGTGATCAGGTCAAGGCCTTGGAAAAGGGCGTGGATGTTCTGATCGCAACGCCAGGCCGGTTAATGGACCTATTTGAACGCGGTAAGATATTGTTGAATGGCTGCGAACTGCTGGTGATCGACGAGGCCGACCGGATGCTCGACATGGGTTTCATTCCAGACATCGAACATATCTGCACCAAGCTTCCGGCAACACGGCAGACACTGTTATTTTCGGCCACGATGCCGCCGCCGATCAAAAAACTATCCGATAAGTTCCTATCGAACCCCAAATACATCGAGGTCGCCCGGCCCGCGTCATCGAACCTCAATATCGAGCAGTTTTTGGTCGACGTGGCACCCGCCAAAAAGCGGGATGCACTACGCGATCTGCTGCGCATTGAGGAGGTCACGACCGGCATTATCTTCTGCAACCGCAAGACAACGGTGCGTGAATTGAACAAGAGCCTTCGCCAGCAAGGCTTTCGCTCAGGCGAGATCCACGGTGACATCGATCAATCGACGCGCCAGCGCGAACTGGAGTCGTTCAAATCGGGTGAGATCAACTTGCTCGTCGCCTCCGACGTCGCCGCGCGCGGGCTGGACATCAAGGGTGTCAGCCATGTGTTCAACTTCGACGCACCGTGGCATCCCGATGATTATGTGCACCGTATCGGACGGACTGGGCGGGCTGGGGCGAAGGGGAAAGCATTTACTTTTGTTACTAAGGCTGATGAGGAAGCGATCGGGGCCATCGAGAAACTGATCGGGGTGAAGATAACGCGGGTCGGCAAGGCCGAGGCACCTCCCGCTGAAAAGGAGCAGCGCGAAGAGGGCCGTCCGCCTGCCAAACGCGAACGGCCAGCACGGGCCGAAAGCCCCAAGATCGAAACTGCCGAAAAGCCGAAAGCAGTGGACGCCGGATCCGAACCGAAACCAGCGCGCGAAAAGCGCGCTCCGAGGATCGCACCCAAGGCTAGCCGAGATGATGAGCCCGGCGAAGACGGCTGGAACGGCCCAATGCCAGGTTTCTTGGGCGTCGGCTTCGGCAGCTAAATTTTATCAGCAACGGAGAATGAAAAAGGGGCCCGCAATTTGCAGGCCCCTATTTTGTGTCTTGCCGTTAACCGGTCAGAACTTGCCGCGTAATGTGATGCCATAAGTCCGCGGTTCGGCAAGGAACTGCGAAAATAGCTGCCGCCCGCCTGGATATTGCGCATCGACAAATGGTGCCGAAGTTGCGCCGGCCTGGAATGGCGTGTTGAACGCGACCTGTGCGTAATCCTGACCAAAGATATTCTGGCCCCAAAGCTCAAGACCCCATGCTTCGTCCGGACCGCGCAGGCCGATACGCGCATTGAACACTGCAAAGCCGTCCTGTTCCTTCTGCGGGAACAGGTCGGAACCGGTGTTATAATCGCTCGTCATACGACCATCAAAATAGACCAGCCCAGACATACCGCCGCTGCCGATTTCGGGTGTCCATGTCACGCTGCTGGTGGCAACCAGTTCGGGTGCGTTCGACAGATTGTCGCCCGGCAATTTGCGCAGGGCAGGGTCAAGTGCTCCACCAGTCTTGCCCAGTACTATGCCGTTTCTGAGCGATATCGAACGAACGCCAAACTTTGTAACTTTGGCAGCTTCTGCTTCCCACAATGTTACAACGTCCGATAAAAATCCAGATCCTTTGGAATCGACTTCATTCACAGGATTGTCGCCACTGTCGCCATAATAACCAACTCCGGAGGCACAGATAAAAGATGAAGGACGTTTCTCAGGCGGTAAGCGACCAATGGAACTTACAAGATTTTGCGTACTCACAGTTCGAGATTCTAAAATTTCCGTTTTAATTTTTTTCGTCCAGCGAACTGCGGCAACAGGACGCCCTGCAAGATGAATAACTGCATCGGTACTCGCGAGCGTCTCATCCAATAGTTTCAACGCCTTTGCTGAAGAATCTTGTCCTTCCCATGAAACCGATTTGCAAGGTAAGTTTTCACTACCTTTGTTTTTGTGAACCAACGCCACAACTTCGTGTTTGTTTTCAATGAGTAAATTGATCAATGCGCGACCAATAAATCCATTTGCACCTGTAACAACAATTTTCATATCGCGAGCGTTAAAAACGTTTCAAGTTTATCGATGAATTGGTTCAA
>JANLRW010000105.1:0-6803 GCA_031361925.1 Sphingomonadales bacterium | reverse complement strand
GGTGCTCGACGAGCCGACCAATGATCTTGACCTTGAAACACTCGATTTGTTGCAAGAGGTCATCGCCGACTATGACGGCACTGTGCTGATCGTCAGCCATGACCGCGATTTTCTTGACCGAACGGTGACATTGACGCTGGGTCTCGACGGTTCTGGTAAGGTCGATATCATCGCCGGTGGCTATGCCGATTGGGAGGCAAAACGCGATCAGCCTAATACACCGCAAACGCGCAGTAACGAACCTAAGTTGACTGTGCTTTGCAAAAATCCCGAAACACCCAAGGCCCCGGCTCGACCGGTTAAATTGTCCTACAAAGACCAACGCGATTATGACCTGCTGCCCGAACGCATCACCAAAATCGACACGGAGATCGCAGCGGCCGAAACCGAGATGGCGGACGCGACCTTATATGCGCGCAAGCCCGAACGCTTTGCTGAACTGATGGCGAAGACCCAAATGTTGCGCGCCGACAAGGACGCAGCGGAGGAACGCTGGCTGGGGCTGGCGATGTTGGTCGAGGAAATGGCATCCTAACCGGTCAGCCGGTAAAATCCCGCGAGCCGGTCAAGCGCAATTCTCAGCACGAGTTTACCCGACCGCACCGGCCACGCCATTTCGCGTTCGGCAAAAGGCATATTCTCGCCCGCGCAAATTACCCGCCATGCGATATCGGACAAATCGGGGCCGAGTGCCGCCAGCGCGTCATCAAACCACGCCTTGGCCGATATCATTTGTTCGGTCTGGTTTAGTCCAGACGGCGCACCACGCTTTTCGCGACTGAGCGGGATATTCTCCCACCGCATCGTGACGTTTGGCCCCATCATCGCAGCCTCGTAATCGCCGCGCAGTTTTTCGCCCGCCAGCAATTGCCGGTCGGTCAGGTGCCCGCGCGAATGGAGCCATGACAATGGCGATTCGGCCAAGTTGACAGTAACCGTTCTGGCAATTCTTTGCTTAGTTTTATCACCTTTAGCTTCGACGACAGGCCGTTCGACCAAGGGGCGTGGATCAAGAAATCGGTGGACGGGGGCAGAACGTGGCATGTTAAATCCTCTCAAACGAATCGGAAATACATCTTGCCATTTCCAATATCTTGTAGGAAAGTGAAAAACCTATCTGGTTTTAGGAGATTATTGATGCTGAGCCGTATCCGCGATGTCCGTCGTGCAAAAGGTCTGACTTTGGCTGATGTCGCCGAACGCTGCAAACCACCCACGACCGCGCAAACCATCGGCAGGCTTGAGACGGGAACGCGGGTATTGTCGCTGAACTGGATCAACCGCATCGCGCCTGCGCTCGGCGTTGATTCAAGCGAGCTGGTGCAATTGCCCGATCAGCAAAATCTGCCGGTAGCCGCCATATTGAGCGAAGACGGCACACATGCACCCACGAAGACCGAAACCATCGTCATCCCCAATATCAGCGGCGCAATGGTGGGGCTGCGCGTTGCAACTAGCATCGGTGAATATAGGCGCGGCGACGAATTGTGGATGGAGCAATTGGCACCCGACGCCTTTGCCACTGCGCTCAACCTTGACGTTTTGGTGCCGCGACCCGGCGGACGCTTTCTCTTCGGTCGATTGCTGGGCCGCGACGGCGACAAATTGCACCTGTTACCGCTCGAAGCCGGGGCCAGACAGCAAGTGGTCAGCGACCCGGCATGGATCGCCAAAGCGGTCCGTTTGGTTAGGGCACTTTAGGTTTTACCGGTGCGCATTCTAACACTCTCAACGCTGTTCCCCGCTGTCACCCGACCCAATTTTGGTATTTTCGTTGAGCGTCAGACAGCGGCGCTGACCTCTGTTCGCGATTTTGCGGTTACCGTTGTCAACCCCATTGGCATCGCGCCGTGGCCGCTTAGCCTGTTCGGTGAACAGGCAACACTGCGCCGTCTTGTGCACCACGAGCAATGGGGTGAGCTCAGCGTCTACCGCCCCCGCTTTACCGCGATCCCCAGAATCGGCGGGCAACTCAATCCGGCAATGATTGCGCGCTCGGTTCTGCCGCTAGCAAAAAGACTGCACGCCGCAACGCCATTCGACCTGATCGACGCCGAGTTTTTCTACCCCGACGGCCCCGCTGCGATGCGTTTGTCGCAAGCGCTTGGTATCCCGTATACCATCAAGGCGCGCGGTGCCGATATCCATCATTGGGGCGTTCAGCCCGGCTGTGCGACGCAAATCACTGAAGCCGCTGATAAAGCGGCGGGCCTGCTTGCCGTGTCAGGTTCGCTCAAGGCCGATATGGTGGCGCTTGGCATGGATGCCGACAAGATCATGGTCCACTATACCGGCCTCGACCAGTCACGCTTCAGCCCTCGCGACCGCGCTACGGAAAAGGCCGGGCTTGGCATCACCGGCCCGCTGATCCTAAGCGTCGGCGCGCTGATACCGCGTAAGGGGCAGGCGTTACTGATCGCGGCCCTCCCCGCCCTTCCTGACGCAACCTTGATGCTGGCAGGCCAAGGTCAGAGCGAAGCTGACTACCGAGAGTTAGCCGACAGGCTAGGCGTCGCTGACCGTCTGCACTTTTTGGGCAACGTTCCCCATGACGACTTACCCGCTTTGTTTGCCGCCGCCGATGTCATGGCCTTGGCATCGGCCAGCGAGGGCCTCGCCAATGCCTGGGTTGAGGCCCTGGCTTGTGGCACGCAGATTGTCGCAAGCGACGTCGGCGGTATCCGCGAACTGGTTAAAACGCCCGAAGCGGGCCGGATTGTCGCGCGCGATCCAGACGCCATCGCCGCCGCGATCAAGGATATTCTCGCCAACCCGCCTTCGCGCGAAGCGGTTGCAGCCAATGTCAGCGCATTCTCTTGGGATGAAAATGCCCGGCAGCTCGCGGCATTTTTCCGCAGCGCTGCTGCTTAAGGCTGCGCGCCGAAACCTTCGGTCATCCGTTCAGCCTTGGGGCCGACTCCTTCGGTCGGCACAAAGCTGTGCGGACCGACTTTCAGCCAGATCAAGATCGGTGCGGCCTGATAGATTGAAGAATATGTGCCAACCACGATGCCGAACGCCATTGCCGCGCTGAACCCGAAAATCACGCCCGGGCCAAACAACACCAGCACAATTAGCGGCAGTGAAATCGACACGCTGGTCATGACGGTTCGCGACAGCGTTTCATTGACCGACAGGTCGAGCAATGCTGCCATGTCCATCTTGCGATATTTCATCAAATTCTCGCGGATACGGTCATAGACCACAACGGTATCGTTCAACGAATAGCCAATAATCGTCAGCAACGCGGCAATTATATTGAGGTCGAACTCCATACCCGTCAACGAGAACAGCCCGAACGTCAGCGTAACGTCATGCAGCAGCGACCAGATCGCACCAATACCGAACTGCCATTCAAACCGTATCCAAATATATAACGAAACACCCGCCATCGCGGCGAGCAACGCCAGCATCCCCTTGCTGAAAAGCTCCTCGGACACTTTGCCCGAAACCGAGTCGACGCCGTCAATCCGGACGCCGGGATAATCTGCCTTCAATCTGGCGGTAATCTTGTTCGCCATTGTGTTCGACAGCTCAGGATTTTTATCGGCGCCTTGCGGCAACTTCATCCGGATCGAAACCTGGTTTTCCTGCCCAAACCACTGGATCGTCGGTTCGCCGTAGCCAAGCGTGGTGACCTTCCCGCGCAATTCGGTGATCGGTGCGGTTGCGCTTTGTGTGAAGGTCGCCCGAATCAACTGGCCACCGATGAAATCAACACCAAAGTTGAGACCTTTGGTCGCAACGAGGCCGATCGACGCCACCATCAACAAAAGGCTGATCGCAAACGCCCATGTCCGCCATTTCAGAAATCCGATATTGGTGTCGTCGGGAACGAGTTTGAGCAGTTTCATGGGCTATTCCTCAAATCGTCAATTCTTGCGGGCGGGTGCGCTTGACCCAGCGCGATACCCACATCCGGGTGATGGTAACGGCGGTGAACACCGATGTGACGATGCCGATCATCAGCACGACGGCAAATCCGCGGATAGGGCCGGAGCCGAAGATGAACAGCAAGACGGCGGCGATGACGTTGGTGCTATTGGCGTCGAAGATCGCGCGGCTGGCCTCTTTATAACCAAATTCGAGCGCTTGCACGACTCGCCTCCCCCGCTTCAATTCCTCGCGTATTCGTTCGTTAATCAGCACGTTGGCATCGACTGCTGCACCAATGGTCAGCACGAATCCCGCAATCCCCGGTAATGTCAGCGACGCGATGGCCATCGCCATGACACCGAGGATCAGCGCGATGTTCAGCACGAGCGCCATATTGGCATACATGCCGAACCGGCCATAGGTTACAAACATCAGCACGAGGATCGCGGTGGTGCCGATAATCGCCGCCAACATCCCGCGCCGGATTGAGTCCGCCCCCAGATCAGGCCCGACCGAGCGTTCCTCGACTATTTTTAAATCGACCGGCAATGCACCAGAGCGCAGCGCAATCGCCAGCTGGTTGGCGCTTTCGACGGTAAAGCTGCCGGAAATCTGCGAGACGCCGCCGAAAATCGGTTCCTTTATCTGCGGGGCCGAGATGACCTGACCATCGAGGATGATCGCAAATAGCTTGCCAGTATTTTGTTGCGTCATCCGCGCGAATTTCTGGCCGCCCTCGCCGTCGAACTGGATCGTGACGGCTGGTTCATTGGTTTGCTGGTCAAAGGTCGGATCGGCCTTAACCAACTTGTCGCCCGCAATCCCGCCCAAGCGCCGTACAGCGATGCTCGGCAGGCCGGACGGGTTCGATGGATAGGGCAAAACCTGGCTTCCCACACGCGCCTTGCCCTGCGTCGTTTGTTCGGCATCGGCCTGTTCATCGACAAGCTTGAATTCAAGCTTAGCGGTCTTGCCAATCAGCGCCTTCAACGCTGCGGGATCGTCGAGCCCCGGGACCGCGACGCTGATCCGGTCATCGCCCTGACGGCGGATATCAGGTTCCAGTGTACCAAGCGCGTTAATCCGCCGATCAATGACGTCTTTGGCGGTATCCATCGCCTGATTCATCGCGGTTTCTGTGCCGGTTCCAGCCGCGCTCAGCATGATACGGTTGCCGTCGTTGACTCCAATATTCCAGTCTCTGCCGCCGGTGCTGTTGCTGGTCAGCGGCAACAACGCCTCGCGCGCTGCATCAACTTGGCTTGGATCAGTGACGGTGAAACTCAATTGCCCACCCGCACGCGACACATCGCCGATGGCGACCCGCGGCTCGGCGCGGCGCATCGCCCCCCTTACGCCGTCCTCAAGCGATTCCAGCCTTGTCTGTTCAAGCTGCGCGGGGTCTGCTTCGAGCAATATGTGACTACCCCCAGCCAGATCGAGCCCGAGATTGATTGTGGGCACCGGCAAAACTTGCCCAACCTGCGCGCGGATATTGGTCGGCAACACGCTGGGCAATGCAAACAGCACGCCAACGACGAGAATGATGTTGAGCATCCAAACGCGCCAACGGGGAAAATCTAACATATCTGGGTCCGGACTTAATCAGAAGGACGGGATTTGGGGTGCACCTGCGCGGCGTTCAACCCCGGTATCTCAATCATTGGCAGGCTTGACGCTGCGTGACTGCACATTGGTCAGCGTCGTCTTGACCGCCTTGACGCGGACATTGGGGGCGATTTCGACCTCGACATAGTCGTCGGCAACCTTGGTCACCTTGCCCATCAGGCCGCCGCCGGTCACGACTTCATCGTTTTTCTGCACAGCGTTGATTTTCGCCTCATGCTCCTTGGCGCGCTTTTGCTGGGGCCGGATCAGGAAGAAATAGAAAACAACGAAAATCAATATCAAAGGGAAGATCTGCACAAGCATCGCAGAACCGCCGCCACCGGCGGTCGCCGCAGCAGCCAAAACGAAAAGCGAATCCATTAGATACCCCGCAGTAATATGTGGTTAGCGCCCTGCTTGCCGGGGCGGCTTTGAACAATCGGGCGCGGTTATCACTTGGGAGCGCGCGACGCAACGTCAAAGCACCGACAGCGCGCTTGCTTTTGGTTATATGCCACCATATAGGCCGCGCATTCGTTTGGCACGATTTCTTAGCCGCTGGGTTTTCTGGTTCGAAATAGCTGCCCCGGTCGGGACGTAGCGCAGCCTGGTAGCGCATCACACGGGGGGTGTGGGGGTCGCAGGTTCGAATCCTGTCGTCCCGACCAAAATATAAGTTTCGCGTAAGTTATTGATTTTACTACGAAAAATACCCCATTTTTAGCCTGTGTAGAAACTGTGTAGATTTTTTTTCAGTTTTCCGCAGACGATGCTCATCAACATGGGGTTTTCGATCACTTCTGGTCAGCATCTAAATATAGCCTCGCTTAGCACTTATGGTGCTGGCAAAATTCGCTCGCTGGTCGCTTGCTCGTTCCCCTCCACTGTATCGGGATTGCTTCTACGATAACCGGTAAGCGGAGAGGTTAAACCGCGAGCGTGCTTGCACGACGGCACTTTGCGTGGCGTGAAACAATGACCGACCACAAATCGTGCGGGCAATGATTTCCTGCTCTCAATTTCAACCCGGTGGGTTGAGGCTAAAGGCCCTACCCGCATCAACAGTTATAGCTGAAGCGTTAGCGACCATGCGCGCATCCAAGACTATTGCAACTCATTCGCATTATTGCCAAGGAGAATAAGAAACGAAGGGAACATAATGACGATTCGCAAATACGCCCTGTGGGCCACCATCGCCAATTACGAATTCGCGCCGATGACCCAGGAATGGTACCTCGGCCTCCTCCGTTTCCTCGGCTCCAACCAGCTGTACCTCGCCGGCTTCATGACCATCGGCGGGCTGTTCACCCTGGCCTTCG
>JANLRW010000093.1:0-6718 GCA_031361925.1 Sphingomonadales bacterium | reverse complement strand
GCGGCGCGACCAAGCAAAGGTGCGAGGTCGTCATATGCAAAGTTGCTGCGGCTTTCGGCCAGCGACGGAAAGGCCGGACGCGGGGCATAATTGCCCTGATAGGCCGTGTAAGGCGCGGTGAAGATATCCCCTTGCGCGGTGCGAACTGGCTCCTGCTGCCAGTTGACCTCAGCCGCGCGCTGCACGGCGCGAAAACCCGACTGGTCGAGCGCGTGGCGCAGGCCGGATACAATCATTC
The DNA here is from genome assembly GCA_031361925.1 of Sphingomonadales bacterium. Taxonomy (GTDB): domain Bacteria; phylum Pseudomonadota; class Alphaproteobacteria; order Sphingomonadales; family Sphingomonadaceae; genus Sphingorhabdus_B. Next base: position 6,480 of record JANLRW010000093.1, on the reverse strand, counting down.
CGCGCACCAATGCCGGCTCGCGGAAACGCACTTCGGTCTTGGCCGGATGGACATTCACATCGACCTCGGTCGGCGGCAGGTCGAGGAACAAGGCTACGACCGCGTGCCGGTCGCGCGCCAGCATCTCGGCATAAGCACCGCGCACCGCGCCGATGAGCAGGCGGTCCTTGACCGGACGACCATTGACGAACAGGAACTGGTGGTCGGCAACGCCGCGATTATAGGTTGGCAGGCTGGCGATGCCGCCGAGCCGGATGCCCTCGCGTTCAAAATCCAGACCGACACTGTTTTCGATGAGTTCACCACTGGTCAGCGCCGCGACGCGTTCTGGGCGGGTCATGCCGCTTTGCACCGCCAATGTCCGCCGCCCGTCATGCTCGACAGTGAACCCAATATCGGGTCGCGCCATCGCCAGCCGCTTAACGCAATCGAGCGCCGCAGCATATTCGGCGCGCGGGCTGCGCAGGAATTTACGGCGTGCAGGCACATTGCCGAACAGATTTTCAACCCGGACCCGCGTTCCGGGGGACAAAGCGGCAGGGCCCTCGCCTGCCAGCACGCCGTGATCGACAATCCTTTGCCAGCCCTCTGCTCCGCCAACACGGCTCTGTATTGTCATCCGCGACACGCTGGCGATCGACGGCAATGCCTCCCCGCGAAAACCCAATGTCGCCACCATTTCGATATCTTCATCGGGCAGTTTCGACGTCGCATGGCGTTCCAGCGCCAATGCCATGTCGGCAGGCGACATGCCGCAGCCATCATCGCTCACTTCGATCAAATCTATGCCGCCAGACGCCAGCCGCACGACTATCGTCCCCGCGCCTGAATCAATCGCGTTTTCAACCAGTTCTTTCAACGCGCTGGCTGGTCTTTCAACCACTTCACCGGCGGCAATCCGATTGACCAATGCTTCGGGTAGTCTTCTTATTGACATCGGCGCTTTCCTAGACCAAGCGGCGCAAGCAGGCGACTCCTTAATCGTTCGCATTCCAGCCAAATACCTGTTTAGTAAAACAGTAAATTCCGCTAGGACCGCGCGACTGTTCTGGACGTTGCCAGATGATTTTGTGCGGCTTGGACTACTTGGAACTCATACATGGTATTTAACAGATTTTTCCGTTTCGCGTCGCAAGACATGGCGATCGACCTCGGTACCGCCAACACGGTGGTTTATGTCCGCGGCCAAGGCATTGTGCTCAACGAGCCTTCGGTGGTTGCCATCGAAACGCTTAACGGTATCAAGCGCGTCAAAGCAGTTGGCGATGACGCCAAGCTGATGATGGGCAAGACCCCAGACAGCATTGAGGCTATCCGCCCGCTTCGCGACGGCGTTATCGCCGACATCGACGTCGCCGAGCAGATGATTAAATATTTCATCCAGAAGGTTCACGGCAAGCGGCGCATGTTTTCATATCCTGAAATCGTGATCTGCGTGCCGTCGGGATCAACATCGGTCGAACGTCGCGCCATCCGCGATGCGGCATCCAATGCTGGTGCCTCCGAAGTGTTCCTGATCGAAGAGCCAATGGCCGCCGCGATAGGTGCGGACATGCCCGTGACCGAACCGATCGGGTCAATGGTCGTTGATATCGGCGGTGGCACCACAGAAGTTGCGGTGCTGTCGTTACGAGGCCTTGCTTATACGACCTCCGTCCGCGTTGGCGGCGACAAGATGGACGAAGCCATCGTTTCCTATGTGCGCCGCCATCACAATCTGCTGATCGGCGAATCCACCGCTGAACGTATCAAGAAGGAATATGGCACTGCGCGGCCGCCAGCAGACGGTATCGGTCATACCATCCACATCAAGGGCCGCGATCTGGTCAACGGTGTTCCCAAGGAAATTTCAATCAACCAAGGCCAGATTGCCGAAGCACTGAGCGAACCCATCGGCACCATTCTTGAAGGTGTGCGCATCGCGTTGGAAAACACGGCACCCGAACTCGCCGCAGATATTGTCGATCAAGGGATCGTGCTGACCGGTGGTGGCGCGTTGATGCACGGCATCGACGAGTATTTGCGCGATGAGACCGGCCTGCCGGTAACGGTTGCCGAAGACCCGCTGACCTGTGTTGCCATCGGCACCGGCAGGGCCATGGAAGACCCGATCTTCCGCGGCGTCCTGCTGACCGCTTAAGTAGCGACGATTCAGCATGGCGCCGCCGCCCAACCGGCGCCCGGGGTTTTCCCGTAAAGCGCAATATGGCCTTTTCGCAACCTATGTCATTGCGGTTGCCGGGGTAGCTTTTGCTGCGTTGTTATTGGTTATCTCGATTGCCGACCCAACGGGATTTCATGCGCTGCGCAGCGTAGGAGCAGAAATTACTGCGCCGGTTGCGCGGTTTTTCAACAGCATCCGCCGGACGACGAATGACGCAGGCAGCAACATGTCGGCCTATTTCGATGCGGCGTCAAAAAATGCGGCATTGACGCGGGAGGTCAAGCTCAGCCGGACGAAGCTGATCGAAGCGAAAGCCATCAAGCTTGAGAATGTGCGTCTTCGCCGATTGCTCGCGATAATCGACGACACGCCCGAAACCGTTGCGGTCGGCCGCCTGATAAGTTCGACGGCGTCAAGCAGCAGGCGCGTGGCAACGCTGTCTATCGGGTCAAACTATGGCATCATCAGCGCGCAACCGGTGCGCGGGAGTGAGGGGCTAATCGGCCGGATTGTCGAGGTTGGGCCAACCACCGCACGGGTGTTGCTTATTACGGATGCCGAAAACCTCGTGCCCGTGATGCGCGCCAGTGACGGTTTGCCGGCGTTTGCCACCGGCCTTGCCAACGGCCTGGTCGTCATCAAGCCGATCAACCTTGGCGAAAGCCCGTTCAAACCCGGTGACTTAATCGTAACATCGGGCGACGGCGGTCTATACCCGCCTAATATCCCTTTTGCCCGTGTGCTGAAAAAAACTAACGATGGTGCGTTGGCACGTCCCATGGCCGACCCGTCGAATACCCCATACGCGCTGGTGCTGCAAAGCTATCAAGCCCCGGCGCGCGAAGCCCAGCAAGCGGTAGCGCCGGATGGTCAAGCCGAAGCGGTGGCAAAATGAAGAACCCGGTTGTGACCGCGCTGCGGCTACCATTGCGGCCTGGCCGCGAGTATGAATCGCGCTTCGACCGTGAACAATCGACGCTAAAGATGCTGGCAATTCCGATCGCGTCGGTGATGGTGATGTCGATGGTCACGGTACTGCCGATTTTGCTCACCCAGCCATTGCTGCCGCCGCTGGGTTTGATGATGATGCTGGCATGGCGGTTGATGCGCCCAGGGTTGTTGCCGACGTGGGCCGGATTGCCGTTCGGACTATATGACGATTTGTTCAGCGGTCAGCCGTTTGGCAGTTCAGGTCTTATATGGTCGCTGATGATGATCGGCATCGAACTGATCGACACCCGCGCGATTTGGCGCGACCATTTGCAGGACTGGCTGATTGCGTCAGTGGCTATTGCGCTTGCGCTGCTGCTTGGGTGGTTCATTTCTGGCCTGACTTATGCGGCGCCCGATGTCTTGATTTTAGGGCCGCAAATCATGTTGTCGATATGGCTATATCCGCTGATCGTGCGATTGTGCGCGTGGCTCGACAGTTGGCGATTGGCGACATGAGAGGCGAAAAGCAGGTCACAACAGGACAGCTGGATTTTACCTTCACACGGCGGTCCATGTTTATCGGCGGGGTGCAGGCTGCGATCGGCCTGCTGGTTGCCGGGCGGATGTCCTATATCGCCGTCGCCGAGAATGAGAAATATAAGCTGCTCGCCGAGAGCAACCGGGTCAACCTGACCATCGTGCCGCCGCGCCGGGGTTGGTTTATTGACCGCTACGGCAAGCCGGTCGCCACCAATCGTGCCGATTTCCGCGTAGATATCATCCCAGACCGGCTGGTTGACAAAGACAAGACCGTGGCGACGCTTGCTGAGTTGCTGACGCTAACCCCCGACGACCTCGACCGGATTAACCGCGAACTCAAAAACGCGCAGGGCTTCCAGCCGGTGCAAGTTGCCGACGGTCTGGATTATGACAAATTTGCTGCGGTCAGCGTCCGTTTGCCCGACCTGCCCGGCGTCAGCCCTCGGCAGGGATATTCCCGCTTCTATCCAAGCGGCGCAGCCGTCGGCCATCTGGTAGGCTATGTCGGCACGGTTTCAGCGGAGGAGTATCAGAAGAACAAAAACCCGCTGCTCATTACGCCGGGATTCAAAGTCGGCAAAGACGGTCTGGAAAAAACACTCGAACCGCGACTGCAAGGCGAACCCGGTGCCAAGCGAACCGAAGTCACGGCGCGCGGCAAGATCGTTCGCGAGCTCACGACTCGGCCCGATACGCCCGGTAAGCCGGTAAAGCTCACCATCGACATCGACTTGCACAATTATGCCGCACGGCGTTTGGGCCTCGAATCGGGATCGGTCGTCATCTTTGACTGTTTGACCGGTGATATCCTGACGATGGCGTCGATGCCGTGTTATGATCCGAATAGTTTTTCTGACGGGATTGGCCGTGTCGAATGGAAAATGCTGCGCGAGGACGACCATATCCCGATGCTTAACAAGGCGCTGCAAGGGCTATACCCGCCCGGATCGACGGTCAAGCCGATGGCGGCGCTGGCGCTGCTGCAGAACGGCGTCGACCCCGATGAAACCGTATCATGTGGGGGCGGCTACCGGCTTGGCAACCGCGTTTTCAAATGCCTCGGTCGCCACGGGCCGATGAATTTGCCCAACGCGATCATGAAAAGCTGCAACACCTATTTCTATTCGATGGGGCGGCGGATCGGCTATGACAAGATTGCGCCAGTCGCAAAGTTGCTCGGTTTGGGCCAAGAATTCGAGCTGCCATTTCCTTCGCAACGATATGGCACGGTTCCCGACAGCGCATGGAAAAAGCGCAAATATGATCAGGACTGGAGCGAATCCGATACGCTAAATGCGACCATCGGTCAGGGCTATGTTTCGGTAAGCCCGTTCCAACTGGCGATGATGTCGGCGCGCATTGCCTCCGGGCTGAACATCCAGCCGCAGATCCTGTTGCAGCGACGCAAAGCACCGCTGCCTCTGCCCTTCCCTGCCGAACATCTCGCAATCGTTCATGAAGGTATGAACCGTGTAGTCAACAGCGCCGGCACAGGCGCGCGCAGCAGGCTGACGGTGCCCGGAATCGCGATGGCGGGCAAGACTGGCACCGCGCAAGTCCGGCGGATCGAGGGGTCGCAGCGCGGCCAGTCGGGCGCGTGGAAATACCGCGACCACGGGCTGTTCGTATGCTTTGCGCCGGTCGAGAACCCGCGCTATGGCGCATCGGTGGTCATCGAACACGGCCTGGGCGGCGCACGCGCAGCAGCACCGATTGCTAAGGACGTGCTCACATTCATATATGACCGTGAGCAAGCGATGGCGTCGCTTGAGGCGCTTGAAGCCGGATGGGGCGGTAATATCGAGCAGCGGATGGCGTCCAAATATGCCGCCTACCAGAACATGCCCGCAGGCCCGCCGCCGCCAGCAGACCCTACTGCATGAACAGTGTTGTTCCTGCACCGATCGCTAGCCTGCCTTGGCGCGTTATGTTCGTCCTATTCGCGCTCGTGGGCTTTGGCAGCGTGGTTCTATATTCGGCGGGCGGCGGACATATCGAGCCTTATGCGGGCAAGCACATCGTTCGCTTTTTGCTATATCTCGCGATGGCACTCGTCATGTCGCGGTTGCCAATGGATTTCTGGAAAGGGATAACCTTTCCGCTTTATCTGATCTTGCTGGTGATGCTCATCATCGTCGAAATGGTCGGCTTCGTTGGCGGCGGCAGCAGAAGGTGGATCGACCTGGGCATCATCACTCTGCAGCCCTCCGAGCTCATGAAACCCACCATCGTCCTTGCCGCCGCGTGGTTTTTTGATCGCCTGCCGCCGTCGAAGATCCTCGGGATCGATGCGATCTGGCCGGTCGTGGCGCTGCTTGTTATCCCAAGCGCCCTCGTCATCATCCAGCCCGATTTCGACGCCGCGATTGCCTTTGGCTTCTCTGTGGTGGTCGTCGGCTTTCTGGCCGGATGGCCGATGATCTATTTTTTCGCGGGCGGAGCAGCGCTCGCTGTCCTTGCCCCAATTGTCTATTTCTTCGGATTGCGGCCCTATCAGCAGGACCGCGTGCTGATTTTCCTCAACCCCGAAAATGATCCGCTGGGCGCTGGCTATCACATCATGCAGTCGAAAATCGCCATCGGCTCGGGTGGCATATTCGGCAAAGGTTTCGGCAATGGCACGCAGAGCCATCTCGATTACCTGCCCGAAGGCCATACCGATTTCGTATTCGCGACGATGGCGGAGGAATGGGGATTGGTCGGCGGCGTCGCAATTATTGTGGGGTTCATACTGCTCACGCGCTGGGGGATGCGTGTATCAGCACGCGCACCGACGCGCTTTGGAAGACTGACGGCGGCGGGACTGATCACTACCATTTTCTTCTATGTCGCGATAAACCTGA
>JANLRW010000082.1:0-3259 GCA_031361925.1 Sphingomonadales bacterium | reverse complement strand
GCCGCCGCTTGCCGGATTGCTGCGGTTGTCGCTGAAAGTGGCGAGGCGCAGGAAATGGCGCTTGATGCATATGGGCGCAACCTTGGAATCGCATTCCAATTGGTTGACGATGCTATTGACTATGTCTCTGACGGCGCAACGATGGGCAAGGACAGTGGCGATGATTTTCGCGATGGCAAGGTGACTTTGCCGGTCATTCTAGCGCACAGCAGGGGCTCGTCTGACGAACAGCAGTTTTGGCGTGATGCAATGCTGGGCAACCGGATTACAGACGACGATCTCTCCCACGCGACCGCGTTGTTGCATAGCCATGGCGCGATTGATGTCACCATCGAACGTGCCCGCCATTACGGCCAGCGGGCAATTGATGCTATCGGGCATTTCCCCGGTGGCGAGGCCAAGGCGGCGTTGACCGAAGCTGTCGAATTCGCCATCGCTCGCGCTTATTAAGCAATGCGAGGCAAAGCTGCCGCCAGCCCTGATGCGTATGTCGAGGCGTTATCGGGCTGGCAACGCGAGCGGGTGGAAATGCTGCGTGCAGCGGTCAAAGCTGGTGGCTATTTCGACGAGATCATCAAATGGCACAATCTGGTCTTTGTCTCGAACGGCCTGTGCATCTTGATCAGAGCCGAGCAGAACCGCGTTTTGCTGGGTTTTTGGCGTGGCAAGCGTCTGGTTGATATTGAACCGCGCATCAAAGCCAGCGGAAAATATGAGTTGGGCAATCTCATTATGGTCGAAGAAACACACGCGGATCCCGCGCTGGTGACTGGGCTTGCATCGGCTGCGGCGGCGCTCAATTTGGAATATGGTGATCCGACGGCTAAGTATTAGGCGTGACCGACGATCTGCCCATTAACGCCGTTCTGCCGGACTTGCTCGTCTCGTTGCACAGCGCGCCAAACGCAGTCCTGATTGCTCCGCCAGGCGCGGGCAAGACAACGATGGTTGCGCCAGCTTTGTTGGACCAATCATATTGCAGCGGGCAGATACTGTTGCTGTCCCCGCGCAGGTTGGCGGCGCGGATGGCGGCGGAGCGGATGTCCGAGCTGATGGGCGAGACGGTTGGTGGGACGGTCGGTTATGCAACCCGGATGGATAGCAAGCAGTCGGCGACAACGCGGATATTGGTGCTGACCGAAGGGATATTCCGCAACCGGATAATCGCTGATCCTGAACTGGCCGGTGTATCGGCAGTGTTATTTGACGAGGTGCACGAACGCAGCCTCGATAGCGACTTCGGGCTTGCGCTGGCCTTGGAGGCGCAAGCTGCTTTTTGCCCGGAATTACGGCTGCTGGCGATGTCGGCGACGCTGGACGGCGCGCGGTTTTCAAAGCTGATGGGCAACGCGCCGATCATTGAAAGCGATGGCAAGAATTGGCCGCTGATATTGCGTTACGTCGGACGAAAGGTCGAGCAACTGATCGAATTCGATGTTGCCCATGTTGTGCGACAGGCGCTGTCCGAAGACGACGGCGACATTTTAGTGTTCTTGCCGGGTGTCCGCGAGATTGATCGCACAGCGGACGCGCTCGGCAACTCCGATCACATCATCGTCCACAAACTCCACGGGCAGATCGACCCGGCTGACCAGCGCCTCGCGGTCAAACCCGACGGCCAAGGCCACCGTAAGATTATTCTTGCCACAAATATCGCCGAGACTAGCCTTACGATCGACGGTGTAGGCATTGTTATCGACAGCGGCCTTGCGAGACGCGCGCGGTTCGATCAGGCGGCGGGCGTAACGCGGCTGGTAACCGAACGCGCCAGCCTGTCGGCGGCAACGCAGCGTGCGGGTCGGGCGGCGCGGCAGGGACCCGGTGTTGCTTACCGGTTGTGGGAAGAAGCGGGCAATGGCGGGCTGCCGCCCTTCGATCCGCCCGAGATACTCGAAAGCGACCTCGCACCGTTGGTGCTTGATTGTGCGCTCTGGGGCGAGAGCAATCCGGCGAAGCTGCGCTGGCTCGACCCACCGCCCGCTGCAGCGCTGAATGAAGCGCGTAAGGCCTTGTCGGCGCTAAGTGCTATTAACGATGGCGGGCAAATCACGCCGCATGGTGGTCGGTTGGCCGCACTGCCATTACCGCCAAATCTGGCACATATGGTGATTGTCGCTGCGGCAAGCGGGCAGGCGGGCGATGCCGCGACACTGGCGCTGCTACTACAAGAGCGCGGTCTTGGCGGGCCGGGTGAAGACATCGAGGCGCGCTATGACCGCTTTGCCCGCGAACGTGGCGGTCGCGCCGATGCGGCCAAAGCACTTGCGCGGCGTATCGGCAAGATTGCGGGTGAGAGCGGAAACGGCGCGGCGTTATCAGTTGGTGAAATGGTCGCCGCTGCTTATCCTGACCGCGTTGCCAAGCGCCGTGATGCCAAGGGCGAGAATTGGCTGAGCGCGATGGGGCGCGGCCTCAAGCTTGATAGCGCTTCGCCGCTGGCGAGTGCCGAATGGCTGGCGGTGGCAGACGTTCAAGGTGCGGCATCCGGCGCGCGCATATTATCGGCGGCCGCCCTGACGGAGACGCAAGTTTTGGCGCGCTTTGCCAGGCGAATCGAAACCGTCACCGAGGTCCGATATGACAAAGCCGCCGACCGCGTCGAGGCGCAGCTGCGACGGCGTCTGGGGGCCATATTACTAGCGCAAGGGCAAGCGGCACCCGACTCACAAGCCTGCGTCCAAGCGCTGCTCAGCGCAGTCCTGGAAGGTGGATTGAACTTGCTTCCTTGGCCTCATGCCGCCGCTGTCCTTCGCCAGCGGGCAGCATTTGCCGGTGTCGTTAGCCTTTCGGATCACGCGCTCTTGGCTTCGGCAAATGAATGGTTATTACCGGCGCTCACGGGCCAAACCCGGCTGAGGGACATCCCAAAGTCGGCACTCTCAAACGCTCTGGACAATGTTCTCGGCTGGGATGGCAAACAGCAGATTGACTGCATTGCGCCACCGGACTTTACCAGCCCCGCCGGGACCACCCATGCAATAGACTATGCGGCAGAAGCAGGGCCTACGGTCGAATTACGCGTTCAGGCATTATTCGGCCTCGACACCCACCCGTCAGTCGGCATTAACCGGATACCGCTGGTGCTTAGCTTGACCTCACCTGCTGGCCGCCCAATTCAGACCACGCGCAACCTTCCCGAATTCTGGCGCGGCAGTTGGCATGATGTCGCCAAAGAAATGCGTGGGCGTTATCCTAAACATAATTGGCCCGAGGCACCGTGGGATAGCATTGCGAGCTTAAAAACAAAGAAAGCCCAAAC
>JANLRW010000048.1:0-1527 GCA_031361925.1 Sphingomonadales bacterium | reverse complement strand
AGCGACATCGGCGTTTTGATATGGCCCAGCGCATCCTCGAGTTTCTGCACGGTGCGGATTACGTCAAAGCCTTGTCGCGCGCAGCTGGGGCAGCTGACTACGCGGACGCCGCGGGTGCGCAGGCCAAGCGACTTCAGGATTTCATAACCGACGCGAACTTCCTCTTCGGGTTCCGCTGACAGGCTGACGCGAATCGTGTCGCCGATGCCCGCCCAGAGCAGATTTCCCATGCCGATGGAGGATTTGACGGTGCCGCCGATCAGTCCGCCTGCCTCGGTAATCCCCAGATGCAGGGGGCAATCAACCGCGTCGGCGAGGCCCATGTAAGCGGCGACCGCAAGGAAAACGTCGCTCGCCTTCACCGCGACCTTAAATTCGTGAAAATCGCGGTCCTGCAATAGCTTGATATGATCGAGCGCGCTTTCAATCAAAGCTTCGGGACAAGGCTCGCCATATTTTTCGAGCAAGTCTTTTTCGAGGCTGCCAGCATTCACCCCAATGCGGATTGCACAGCCATTGGCCTTGGCCGCATTGACAACTTCATTCACCCGCTCCGCCGAACCGATATTGCCGGGATTGATCCGCAAACACGCAGCCCCGGCATCCGCCGCCTCAAGCGCGCGCTTGTAATGGAAATGGATGTCGGCGACGATGGGCACATTGGCCGCGCGCACAATCTGCCCAAGCGCCGCCGTCGATTCAACATCAGGGCACGACACGCGGATGATATCGACGCCAGCATCCTCGCAGCGCCTGATCTGATCGATAGTAGCCCCGGGGTCGCTGGTCAGCGTATTGGTCATGGTCTGCACCGCAATCGGCGCGTCGCCGCCGATGGGAACATTACCGACCATGATCTGGCGGGATTGACGACGCGCGATATCGCGCCATGGACGGATGGATGACATACTTGCAAGTATAGGCGGCGCGCACAGCGAAGGCAATTGTTTGCCTACGCCCAAATCTTGCAGCGACATGGCCTTAAAGCCGTATAGCGGTTAGCGGAATGCAACGGTAGCCTCGCACTCCCAGCCCTTGATGGTCACGATGGCGGACTCCACGCTCGAGCTGTGGAAGGGGCCGCCGCTGCCGTAGGCGCCGATCGGCACGCGTAGCATCATTTGCACCGGCCACTTGCCATTGCTGAGGTAGCAGGAGCGGCTCACCTCGGCATAGAGTTGGTTCACGCCCGGCCAAATGTAGTCGGCAAATTGCACCTCGACGACGGGCTTGAGGCCCACGGCGCTCATGCCGACCGTGGAACCGACGATGTAGGCCTCCTGGATCGGCGTGTTGAAGACACGTGCGTCGCCATATTTCTTGGCGAGCGTGGCCGCCTCACGAAATACGCCGCCCAATTCCCCACCCACATCCTGTCCATACAACAGGGCCTCGGGATACTTGGCGAGCATTTGGTCCATCGCATGCAGCGCCGCATCGACCATGGGGATTTCCAATCCGCCCTTGGGTTCGCGCACGCCGAGCTCCTCGGTCACGGTCGTGGGCGCGAAGATGTGCGTGTGGAGG
>JANLRW010000042.1:0-3792 GCA_031361925.1 Sphingomonadales bacterium | reverse complement strand
TGATAACCGTGCCATCACTATTTTTGTTGGCGGTACGTGCCATTAACCGTGTTCCTTTCGGGATATACCGCGCTTGATTAGCACCAGTTTATCATGCACTGCAACATTGAAGGATTAGCCCGCAGCAAATCCGACCACGCCGCGGATCCCCAAGCCGAATCGCCGTGGTATTTTTGCCAGTGCTCTGGATCACAGTGATGCGGCTAACCGAGGCCCCGACACGGTAGACGCAATCCAATTCTGCATTTTATCGCAAAAATTTAAGCAATATCAGCCAAAGTGGAAAATCGGTAAATTGCAATTATTGATGCAGCAACTATTGTTGGTTGTAATTAAATTGCCACGTTGAGCAATTCAGTGTTTGAATATTCTTTGATAGCCTGTCCGGCATCAGAAATTCGCTGTTGCACGAAGGCAACAATATCCCAAAAAGGATGATATTATCGGCCTACCCTCTTGAACTGTGCGTCTCACTACGCTTTAGCAACGCATTAATTGAAAATGAACAACCAGTAGCTGGGGAGCTCCATAAATGAAGAAGTCACGTTTGATGATTGCCGGTTCAGCAATCAGCCTTGCCCTTATTACGTCTTTGCCGGCTTTTGCGCAGGACACGAAGCCAGCGCAGGACGACACAGCCGCGCCAGCTGATGAAGAAGAGGCAGAGGAAGAAGAAGGTGCTGCTAAGCCAATTCTCGTGACTGGTTCACGCATTGCGCGCCCAACGCTGCAATCGGCAGTTCCGCTAACGTCAGTCACCATCGAAGATTTGACCGGCACTGGCGAGGTGTCGCTCGGCGACGCACTGAACGACCTTCCATCGCTTCGTTCGACGTTCAGCTCGGGCAACTCTAGCCGCTTCATCGGGACCGCCGGGCTTTCACTGCTCGATCTTCGTGGCCTCGGCACAGACCGCACGCTGGTTCTGGTCAACGGGCGCCGCCATGTCACTTCGACGCCAGGCGATAACGGCTTTGATATCAACACCATTCCAACCGATCTGGTTGACCGGATTGATATCGTGACCGGCGGTAACTCGGCTATTTATGGCTCTGATGCTGTCGCAGGCGTTGTCAACTTCATTATGAAGCGCGATTATGATGGTATCACTGCCCGTGCGCAGGGCGGCATTTCGTCGCGCGGTGACCGCGGGACATATTTTGCCAGCATCCTTGCTGGACAAAACTTTGCCGATGGTCGCGGTAACGTTGCGATTTCTGGTGAATATACCCGCCAACAGCCTCTTTATTTCCGTGATCGCGATCAGCTGACAGGTGCGGCATCGGGTCGTTGCCAATTTCAATTGACCGATGCGCAGGGCGCAGCGGGCGGCGAAGTTGGGCAAAGCGCGACCGACGGTATTCCTGATAACTCATTTTTGTGCGGTATTCGCAACGGTACGATTTCCGACGCGGGCACAATTGGGGGTCTAAGTGGTGGTCGCTTCTTGCGCTTTAACGACAACGGCGACATTTTTATTGATACGCCGACACAAAACTTTGCAAGCGTAGGTTCGGGCAACACCCAAGGCGGGTTTGGTTCGACCCTACGTAACACCGGCAGTCTGCTGGCTGCAGTTGATCGTTACGCGTTCAACATTCTTGCACATTATGATGTGTCCGACGCATTCAAGCCATTCGTCGAAGCGAAGTATGTCCGCACTGATGTGTCGGGCGAAGGTCAGCCAAGCTTCTTCACCAGCGTACCGGGCACCCTCGGTGGTCCAGCATTCCGTTGCGCCAACGGCTTCTTGTCGGCGCAAAACCTAACAGCGTTGCAATCCAACGGTCTGTGCGCCAACGTCGCAACAGGCACCTTCCCGCTAGCGCGCTTCAATATCGACCTTGGCGGTCGCCGTTTTGAAGGCACACGCGAAACGTACCGTGCGGTCGCTGGCATCGGCGGAACGTTCAACGATGACTGGAACTACGAACTCGCGGTCAACTATGGTCGTTTCGAAGCCAAGGGTTTCAACACCAACAACTTGGTTATCTTTACCCAAGACGGCACTGCCTTTGACGGTTTCAACCTTGCGGTGGACGCCGTTGTTGCTCCCGCTACGTTTACCGGCACTAACTTTGTGTTGAACTCGGCTGGTCAGCGGGTTATCTGCCGCACCAACTTGGTATCTAACGTTAACGCGGCATGTGTCCCTGTAAACGTGTTTGGCCAAAACCGCTCCGACCCGAGGGCTATTGACTTCGTCAACACCGAAGGTCGGACGGACGAGTTTGCCAGCCAGTTCGTGGCATCGGCTTTTGTCGGTGGCGATCTTTCGCAATTGTTTGAGCTACCAGGCGGGCCTATCGCGTTTGCAATTGGCGCTGAATATCGCAAGGAAAAAGCGAACGTCAATTATGATGAGCTGACATCGAGCGGCGCGACCTTCCTCAACGCACTGCAGGATTTCACTCCGCCCGCATTCACCGTCAAGGAAGCATATGGCGAAATTCAAATTCCTCTGCTGAAAGATATGCCGTTTGCGAAGGAATTGTCGATTAACCTTGCAGGTCGTGTTTCTGACTACAATACTGCAACTGGTACCGTTTATGCCTACAACATCCAAGGCGTTTACGCTCCGATCGAGGATGTCCGCTTCCGCGCCGCTTACGCGACATCGGTTCGCGCGCCAACACAGGGTGACTTGTTCTCGCCATTCTCTGAGAACTTTGCATTCATCGCCGATCCATGTGACCTGCCGACACCCGGCGGAACAACTGCAACAAATTGCATCGCGGCCGGCGTTCCGACCGTTGCTAATGCGGCACTGGTTGCAGCATGTGCCAGCACTGCATTCCCTGTTGTCCTAAATTCCCCGTTCATTAACTGCACGGCACGCACAGCATCGACGGGATTTGTCTCGGGTGGCAACCCCACATTGACCGAAGAACGCGGAAAGAGCTTGACGCTTGGTGTTGTAGTGGAACCAAGCTTCATCCCAGGCTTGAGCGTTACCGTCGATTATTATGACATCAAGGTGAAGAACCTGATCGCAGCACTTGGCGGCCAGCAAATCATTACTTTGTGCTACACCAACCCATCAGGCATCAACAACCCGTTCTGTGCCACCGTTAATCGTGACCCCGCGACGGGGCTGTTCGCTGAACCTGCAGTGATTTCGGGCGGCGTTAACTTTGCTGCCCAGCGGACCAAGGGTATCGATTTGGACGTTGCTTACCGCAAAACGTTCGATAACGGTCACCGTCTGTCGGCACGTCTGATTGCAACCAAGGTGCTTCGTCTTACCAACTTCACTAACCCTGCTTTCCCGACGGTGCCTAACCGTCAGTTAAGCGAACTGGGCGATCCGGCATTGTCAGCAAGTTTCTCGTTGGGTTATGATTTTGGCGATTTCGACCTTCTGTATGCCGCGCGTTATATCGGCAAACAGACAATCGGTGCCTACGAAGCGCAAAATAGCTACATCGGGCAATGCCCATTAGCCGGAACGTTCATCGGGCAAACCGGGATCAACGGCGGCACTTGCACTCCAGGCAGCATCGTTCGCTTGGCACCGCAAAACGCTGATCAGTTCCCGCAAATCTTCTACCCTGATGTTCTCTATCACGACATCCGCGTAGGTTTTGATGTAGGCACAGACTTCCGGTTCTATGCAGGCGTTAACAACCTTCTCGATCGTCAGCCGCCGCTTGGTTTGCTCGGCACCGCCGGTGGTGATCCGTTCGACAGCTTCGGCCGTAACTTCTTCTTCGGCATCAACGCTGATTTCTAATAGTCATCGTCACGTGAGTAAAAGAAGGGCGCCTCTCGGGGCGCCCTTTTTCGTTGGTG
>JANLRW010000004.1:0-17529 GCA_031361925.1 Sphingomonadales bacterium | reverse complement strand
CACGGACGCGGGGGTGCTGTCGGGCGCGGTGGCGGCTCGGCCTTTGGCGCCATCCTCGCGCAGCCCAAGGGCACGGTGCAGGGCCGTATCCGCATCACCGAGCAGGGTGAGGTCATCGCTGCCAAATATGGCACCATCGACAATGCGGTAACGTCTCTCGAAACGATGGCGTCGGCAACGATGCTGGCGACGCTGTCGAGCGACCCGATTGCCGAGGCCGATGTCACGCGGTTCAAAACGGCGATGGCAGAATTGTCGGCAAGCGCGTTCGGCCATTATCGCGGCCTCGTTTACGAAACCCAGGGCTTCCGCGCATTCTTCCGCCAGATGACGCCAATCAACGAAATCGCCACGCTCAAAATCGGTTCGCGCCCGTCAAGCCGCACCGCGTCCGACGCCATCGAGGATCTGCGCGCGATTCCCTGGGTATTCAGCTGGGCACAGGCGCGGGTGATGTTGCCCGGCTGGTACGGCACTGGGCAGGCACTCACCGGCTTTGCCGATAAAGGGCTGCTCAAGGCGATGGCGGGCGAGTGGTCCTATTTTCAGACCATCCTTGCCAATATGGAAATGGTGCTGGCAAAGTCCGATATGGGGATTGCTGCCCATTATGCCGGGCTGATTGGGGACACGGCGTTGTCGGAGGCGCTCTTCGGTCGTATCAAAGATGGCTGGCAAGCCTCTCGCGATAGTTTGCTCGACGCCACCGGGCAGGCTCATTTGCTCGAAGCTCACCCCGCACTCAACAACTCGATTCGGCTTCGCTTGCCTTATATCGAGCCGCTAAACCTGCTCCAGATAGAACTCATGAAACGCCACCGCGCCGGAGAAGCTGACGAACGCATTGGCGAAGGGATCCAACTAACGATCAACGCAATTGCGACGGCGCTGCGGAATAGCGGATAGTTTTACGGACCCTGCGGCAAACACAAGGACGTCGCAGCATGAGTTACCGGTTTTCGGCTATGTAAGCATCGATGAACAGGATAATGCTGTACGGATTGCGAGGCTGCCAATGACAATTGAAGCTCATGGACATGTAACGCGCCGGTCGGTTCTGGCCGGAAGCATGGCGGTAGCCTCTATGGCCGGTCTACCGCTTCGCGCTACCACTGTCCGTTTTCAGGTGCCGGTCGTTGATTCGCTCACCTTGACCGTCTTGACCGACAGTGCAACGTTCGGGCCGTTTCTTCCCGACCTTGATCTACCGGGGCTGAAAGTGTTGCGGTCTGGCAATGGCAGTCCGCGGGGCTACACGCGAATGTCGCCAAAGGCGCTGATGGCGGAGTTTGGGCTATCGTTGATAGCAGATTCGCAGATCGGTCAGGTCTCGCGCCGGGTCATAGTCGACTTTGGTTATACCGCTGAAGTTTTAGCGAATAATATGGAAATGCTGGGTATCGCACCGTCGACGATCAACGCCGCCGTGCTGAGTCACGGGCATCTTGATCATTATGGGGGCTTTCCTGCGGTGTCGAGCGCAGCCGCAGCGAACCGCCGGTTGCCGCTCTACGTCGGCGGCGAAGAGACGTTCTGCGAGCGGGTCGCGCTAATCGGAAATCCGCCGCCAGTGATGGGTATGCTTGACCGCGCAGCTCTGGCGCGCGCGGGCTTTGACGTTCGCGTTGCGCCACAACCCTTGGCTATCGCCGATCACGCTTTCACCTCGGGCGTTATACCGCTGGAAACAAGCGAACGCGCAGCGATCCCGACGCAGATGCGCCCAGGCATCGGGTGTGACAGGCAAAAGCTGCGTGCCGACAAGCGAAATTTGTCCGAACTAAACGACGATGGCGAACACGAACTGGCCACCTGTTATGCGATTAAGGGTCTCGGTTTGGTCGTCATCGCGTCTTGCAGCCACCGTGGCGTTCTGAATTCGGTCAGGCGCGCTCAGGCGATCAGCGGCATCACAAAAGTTCACATGGTCATTGGCGGCTTCCATATGGTCCGGCCGCGCACCAATGACGAAGCGCGAGAAACTGTAGCGGCACTCAAGTTGATCGATCCAAGCTATATTGTGCCAATGCACTGCACAGGAGAAGTGTTCACCGAGGAAGCGCTTCGTCAGATGCCGCAAAAGGTCATCCGACCTTATGTTGGCACATATTTGGTCATGGCATAACCCCGCCTATTGAGCCGCCCCCTCCACGGTTTCTTCCGCAACTTTCGCTTTGCCAAAATCAAAATGGATCCGCACCCACACGCCCAATTGCGGTTTGTTGTCGATGCGCGGTGGCTTTACCAGAAACTGCCATGCGGCGAGGCGCAGCGCTTTGGCGAGACCGGTGCCACGCGGGTTTTCGCCGATGATCTGGCAGTTTTCGACGCGGTTGCGTTCAGCCATCTTGCAGGCGATGTCGGCGGATGCTCCGGGCGGCACGCGTTTGACGGCGGCCAGATAGGGGGAAAGTTCGCTGTCATAGGGTTCGCGCAGCCATGCCACTGGATATAGCTGCGCGCCGCCCGGGCCGAGGCCGGGGCCCATCATGCCCTTGTTACCTTGCCCTGTGCCCTTGCCTTCGCTTGAACCTGCGCTGCTGCCAGCAGGGATTTTTGAGAGGTCCATCGCGTCGAACTCCGACTTGCTGACCTTGATGAAATCGGGGTTGGGCGGGGGCAGGCGCAGCGGATTGACCGGTGGCAATATCGACTTTGGGATCACCGGGGTGGCGGTTTTCTGCTGCTCCTTGGCTACCGGCGTTTGGGTTTCGCGTTTGGATTTGTCCGCTGATGCCGGATCCGCCGCCGCTTCCAGGGTGAACGCACTTAACCCGCGTCTACCCTCCCCAGTGCCAGCCGACTGCATACTCAGACTCAGGATCGCGATAATCAGCAACGCCTCTATCAGCAGCGCCAGGACGATACCAGCGCCCCGCCGCCGAAGCTCCGCACGATTCCAATCTGGTTGCTGTGAATAGGACATGCGGGCAGGGCGCATCTTTATAGCCGCGTGCGACGCTTGCAACACCGCTTATAGTAACGCCTTACAAAGCGGTGAAACGCACCTTCAGCCCATCTTTGGGTTTCGGGATCGGCCAAGGCTGCCAGTCGGGCGAATAGCCATCGGCGATCTCGACGCGCACGCTGGTGAGCAAATGATGCATGAAAATCTTGACCTGCATATAGGCAAAATGCAGCCCAAGGCACATATGCGCGCCGCCGCCAAACGGCACCCACGCATATTTATGCCGCGCTTTCACCTTGTCGGGGGTAAAGCGCATTGGGTCAAAGATTTCGGGGTCGTCCCAATATTCGGGCATCATGTGAACAAAGGCCGGGCTGATGCTGACTGCGGTGCCAGCGGCTATGTGGTAGCCCATGAATTCGAAATCCTTGACCGCGCGGCGCGGGATCGATGGGACCGGCGGTATAAGCCGCAGCGCCTCTTTGAAGGCGTAATCGGTCAGCTCGAACTGGTCGAGTTGGTCACCCGTTATGTCGCTGCCTGCTGGAGCGATGGCAAGGCACTCGGAGCGCAGCTTTTCCTGCCACTCCGGGTTCTTTGCGAGCAGCCAGATCATCGAGGTCACCGACGATGTAATTGTATCGTGCGCCGCCATCATCAGAAAGTTCATATGGTCGATCAGCTCGCCATCGGTCATATATTCGCCGTCTTCGCGCTTTGCCCTACAGAATTGGCTGAACATGTCCTGCCGGTTCTCGTTTCGCCTGCGCTCGGCAATTTGCGGACCGAAGTAATCGATCAGATAATTGCGACCGGCGACGCCCCGGCCCATTTGCGTGAAGGGGATTGGCGCTCGGACGACGCCGACCGAAGCCTGCACCATATCAACAAAGGCTTTGTTGATCTTGTCGGCCTCTGGACCTAGCGGAATGCCGAGGAAGCTGCTGGCAGCCACATCGAGGGTGAGCTGCTTGATCGCCGGATAGAACAGCATGTCGCCACGCCAGTTTTTCAGCTGATCAGCAAAAATCCGGTTCATATCCTGCGTATAAGCGCGCATCGGTTCGGGCTTGAACGCAATACCAAGCGCACGGCGGTCCATGCGGTGATGGTCGAAATCGAGCAACATCAACCCGCGCGGGAACAACAGGTTAAGCACCGGCCCCCAGCCTTGCTCGTTCGAGAAAAGCTTGTTGCGGTCGAACAGCATCAACTCATTGGCTTCGGCGCCGACCAGCGAAATCGTTGGGTTACCAAAGGCATTGGTCCGAAACACTTTGCCATAGGTATCGACCATATGTTTGCCGTAAGCGGGCGGATCGCGCAGCACGCGGAAAGTGGTGCCAATGATCGGCGGGCCGTTCTCGCCGGGAATATGCGAAAGTTCATTAATGCCGATACGCGGCGTCCAGTGCGGGTTAGCGGCTTCACTGCTGGCAAGCGCCATCGGGATCAATCCTGTTTTAATCGGTTGGTTAAACAACTATTGCCACCAATGTCAGTAGCGCGCAAGCAGCGGATGCTTGTCCCGTTTCTGAACGACAGCAAACAGCTGCATTCACTTACAATTCAACTCATGCACCATAATCGTCGCACTACGATAAGTTGAGTGTCTGATTCGATAAAGCGAATGGCGGAAAAAGGGGTGGATGATATGAAAAAGACTTTTTTGAAGATTGCGGCGTTAGCAATAGCGGGCATCGGCGTGTCGGGTTGCGTTTATGACGTCGGTCTGGGCTATGCCAGCGACGGCTATGGCAGCGGCTATTATGACTGCGATCCGTATAGCCCATTCGACAGCTATTATGATTGTGACAATGGCTATGGCTTTTCCAACATCGGATATGGCGGCGGCTGGTACGACAATTACTGGTATCCGGGCTACGGCTTTTTCCTCTTCGACAGCTATGGCCAGCGTTACAATATGCGCGACAGGCACCGGCGTTATTGGGGCGAGCAGCGTCACAGCTGGTACCGCGAAAACCGGGGTCGGCATGATGGCGGTGGCAGACATGATGGCCGCGGCTATTCAGATGGCGGTCGCGGGCATGATTCGATTGGCTGGCCGGAACGCGGCGGCGGCCGGGTCCGCGACGGTGAACGCGGCGAACGCAACCGCAGCGATGGTCGACGCGATAGAGGTCGCGGCTGGCAAGGCGGCAATGGCAACGGGGCAGAGGCTGTGCCGACGCCTATACCTGAAGCAGCGCGCGGCGACGGCTATGGTCGAGGCCGGGGCCGGGGCGAGGGGGGGCAATCTCGCGACGGACGTCGTGGCGACGGCGACGGCAGACGAGCGCGTTGGGGTAATGATGGCACTGCGGCGGTGCCTATCCCGCAACCTGACCGTTCGGCACCACGCGCTGGCGGTCGCGGTGAAGGCCGCGTCGGTAATGAAGGGCGCGGCGGCGGATACCGCCAGCCGCCTCCTCCGTCCGGCAACGAAGGCCAGTCCGCCGCGCCGCGTCCTGCGCCCGAGCCACGCGGTGAAGCACCCCGCCCACAGCCCGCCCCGCCACGGCAAGGCCGTGATGCACCGGATCGTTTGCCCGATTGATTCAATCCAAGAAAAATGCGGCCGTGCCGGGGGGCGTGGCACGGCCGCTAAACGCGCTAGACCAGAGATGCGGCGCGAATATTAAAAACTGTCTTGCGTAAACGGTGCCCGTTTTCCCGCCCGCCGTGCTTCGATTGCCTCATCGGCAACCCGTGTCATATAATCGAGCTGCTCGAACTGCGCCTGCCTTCGCGCATTAGGCGACATACTGGCGATACCGGTGACGAGATCGGCGGGCTCCGTTCCAGTAATTCCGATAACCAGCGCCAGAAAGATGGACGCAAAGCCAAGAGATGTAAAAATGACAAGTGCTGCATCTGGTGACATAATTGCTCCATGTAACTCAACGTTGAGACGGACTGGATAAATTTCCACACCTATGTTGAGTTACCCTTTGTCGAATTAAGCCGGTAAAAATCGAGTTTATATGCTCAGTTAACACCATTTTAGTGACATATCCTCGCATCACCATTTTTGTCCCCAACCATTCATGCCTCGGTTTTTTGCCACACTGAAAATGATAAACGTAATCTCGGCCAATATTGCTGGTAGCGGTAAGAATTTCATGCATAGACAGCTACAGCCACCCATGACAAACGTCCGATCTCAGCGGTAGCCGGTCATGTTTCAACGGCAGAATCAATAAACAGAGGTTATTTGATGAAGCGCGCGTTCGATCTTTTCTTTTGCTGTTTGATCATTCCGGTTGCCGTGCCCGTTTGCCTAATCGCTTCGTGCTTCATTTACGCCGAATGCCGCGCGCCACCGTTTTTTTGGCAATCGCGGCTAGGCAGAAATGAGAAGCCATTTGGTCTTTTCAAATTACGCACAATGGCGGTTGGCACCGTTCAGGCGGCGTCGCACGAAGTGGGGATCAACCATATTCTTAAAGTAGGTCGCTTTTTGCGGGCAACCAAGATTGATGAGCTACCACAGCTTTGGAATGTGTTGAAAGGCGAAATGTCGCTAATCGGGCCGCGACCCGGCTTGCCGGCGCAGGATGCGCTGACACAGGCACGCCGGAATTATGGTGTTTTTGCCTTGCTGCCGGGCATCACTGGCGTATCTCAAGTGGCGGGCCTTGATATGTCTTCGCCTCAGGAATTGGCGCGGGTGGATGCTCACTATCTCGGAAAATGGAGCCTCAACCGAGATTTGCGGATTTTGGTTGGTACATTTATGGGGAAGGGGAGCGGCGATGCCGCCACAAGAAATCACAAAGCGAAATAAAATCCTCATTTTGGGCGCTAACGGCATTCTTGGGCAAAAACTTCTCGCCCTGCTGGGCCCAAAAATCGCCATTGCCGGAACGAGGCGGCCCGAATGGGATGCCGGCGAATTCCAACATTTTTGTATCGCCACCGAATCAAACCCGCCATCGAGATTATGGGATGAAATTGGCGCGATTGTTAATGTGGCCGGATCAGTCGTGGGGGATCGCTCACAATTGGGCGAAGCAAATGTAGCGATGCCGTTGAAGTTAGCAAAGGCCGCTCAACTTCATGGTGTTAGCCAATTTGTCCAACTGAGCAGTTTTGCAGTTTACGGCCTTTCCGAGCGTATCGACCCGGAAACCCCCGAACTTCCGGTAACCGAATATGGCATTTCCAAGATGACATGCGACGGTGAGCTTACGAAGCTTCACAGCGATCAATTCATCGTCTCTATCCTCCGTGTACCTTTTCTTTTCGACTATGATCACCCCGCCCTTTTTGCACCGTTGCTCAAGGTATTGAAGGCGGTGCGCGCCGTACCAGCAACAAGCCCTCGAACGAAAAGGTCGATGATCTCCTACTCCGATGCTGCGCGCGTGATTCTTTCAATTGTTAAGACACAGAAGCCGGGCGTTGTTCACGCGGCTGCAACCAAAGAATTTGATTATGATTTGCTGGCAACAATCATGCGGGAAGAGGCAAATATCAGGCTGATGATGATCCGCTTCCCGATGTGGGTGACGAGCCTCGCGGAGCGGCTGCATCCCAATTTGGCGAGAAGATTGTTTCGGTCAAATGTGCTCAATCCGCAGTTAAATATTGCCAGAAATATCGACACGTTGGAAGGACTGGAACAGCCACTGCGTGCGCTCGTAAAGCGTTATTTTTTGTGACCTGATGCGGCGACAATTGAGTATCGACAAATGGCCGGTGAGCAACTAAGCCGCACAAAAATATCATCTGGAGCCTAGGTTACATGCAGTCGTTTGATTTAAACAATGCTTCTATTTTTTTAACTGGTGGCACCGGCTCTTTCGGCAAGGCATTTGTTAGTCGTGTTGTCAAAAATTGGCGTCCAAAGCGGCTTGTCATATTTTCACGCGACGAACTGAAACAGTTTGAAATGGCCCAGCAGTTTCCTGAATCGCGCTACGACTTTTTGCGCTATTTTATCGGTGATGTGCGCGATGGTGATCGTATTAGGCGGGCCATCGAAGGATGCGACACCGTCGTGCATGCGGCTGCATTAAAGCAGGTGCCCGCAGCAGAATATAACCCGTTCGAGTGCATCAAGACCAACATTATGGGTGCGCAGAATCTGATTGAGGCCTGCTTGGACAACGGCATCCAGCGCGTCGTTGCCTTATCGACCGATAAGGCGGCAGCACCGATAAATTTATACGGTGCCACCAAGTTATGTTCGGACAAGCTGTTCATCGCCGCTAACAATATCCGCGGAGGACGTGATATACGGCTATCCGTGGTACGTTATGGAAACGTTATGGGGAGCCGTGGGTCAGTCATTCCGTTTTTCCTGTCAAGACGCAATGACGGAGTTTTGCCGATTACCGATCCGGCAATGACCCGGTTCAACATCTCGTTGGACGATGGTGTAAATATGGTTCTATGGGCTTTGGCAAATGCGCAAGGGGGGGAAATCTTCGTGCCTAAAATCCCGTCTTATCGGGTTGTTGATGTGGCCGCTGCCGTTGCACCCCAAGCCAAGCAGCAGGTGATAGGAATTCGTCCTGGCGAAAAGATCCATGAAGAAATGATCACCGCAAGTGACAGCCCGAATACCGTCGATATGGGCGATTATTATGCCATCCTTCCGCCGGGAGATTCTGGTTTGATCGAGCGTTACTGCAGTCAGCTTAATGCTACGAAAGTTGCTGATAATTTTTGCTATGACAGTGGGACCAACGAGGACTTCCTCACTGTGGAGCAAATTCGGGAGCTTATTGGCTTGCACGTAGACCAGGAATTTGTATCGGCCGCGCTGTAATGCAAGCCATCCCATACAGCCGTCAAGAAGTAACGCAGGAGGACCTAGATGCCGTCCGGGCTGCGTTAACGTCCGATTTCTTGACGCAAGGACCACAAATTGAGCGGTTCGAGTCCAGTGTTGCGGAACTTCATAAATGCAACTTTGGCGTTGCGACCTGTAATGCGACCGCGGCGTTACACATAGCATGTATGGCACTTGATTTAGGCCCAGGCGATTTGTTGTGGACGTCACCAAATAGCTTCGTCGCCTCAGCAAATTGCGCGCGCTATTGTGGAGCCGATGTCGATTTTGTGGATATCGACCCGCAAACCCGAAATATTAGCGTAGCGCTTTTGGCCGAAAAGCTAAAGCTAGCGCGCATCGATGGCCGTCTTCCCAAGATTGTTGTGCCGGTCGATTTTGCCGGACTTCCTTGCGACCTTCTTGAGATACGGGCCCTTGCCGATGAATATGGTTTCCGCATTTTGTCGGACAGCTCACATGCGGTTGGCGCCCATTATCTGAACGAGCCGATCGGGAAATTTGCCGACATCACCGTCTTTAGTTTTCACCCCGTCAAGATCATCACTACCGGCGAAGGGGGCTTGTGCCTCACTGATGATCCGACTTTAGCTGAAAAACTGCGTCTTTATCGGAGCCACGGCATTACCCGTAATGTCGACGCGATGGAAAATGAAATCGAGGGCCCTTGGTATTACGAGCAGGTCACCCTTGGGTATAACTACCGCATCACGGACATTCAGGCCGCTCTTGGTAATTCGCAGCTGACCCGCCTTGCGGCCCAGCACGCAAAACGGGATACCTTGGCAAAGCGATATGATCGCTTGCTGGCAACGCTACCAGTCAAGACTCCCATAACCCTCCAAGACCGCATGTCCGCGCACCACCTGTATGTGGTGGAAGTCGACGAGTCAGTGACCTCGACTTCTCGTAAAGCCGTATTTGAACATCTGCGCAAAGGCGGTGTCGGTGTGAATGTGCACTATATTCCAATTCATCTGCAACCCGATTATCGCAGACTTGGTTTTAATCGAGGCGATTTTCCTGCGAGCGAGCGCTATTACGACCACGCAATCACCCTGCCATTATTTCCGGCTATGACTGATAAGCAACAGGATTTTGTCGTGTCGACATTGGCGTCAGCCCTTGGCAACTAATTAGGAGTGGTGATGGAACTACGTTATTGCATTCGGTGTGTGATGCCGCACACAAAGCCTGATTTGCGGGTTGACGACGAGGGTGTTTGCAATGCCTGTCGCAGTTTTGAGCAGCGCGCCGAAGTAGATTGGGACACGCGGCGCGAAGAGTTGCTCGAAATAACTGGCCGGTATCGCTCCAAGGATGGTGCTCATTGGGATTGTATCGTGCCAGTTAGTGGCGGCAAGGATTCCACATATCAGGTTATCCGAATGCTTCAGCTTGGTCTCAATCCACTTTGTGTTACGGCTACGACCTGCGATCTTTCGGAAATTGGACGAAAAAATATTCAGAACATCAAGGATTTGGGCGTGGACTATGTCGAGTTCAGTCCTAATCCCGTTGTGCGCCGGAAGCTTAACCGCATAGGTTTGACCGATGTGGGTGATATCAGCTGGCCTGAGCATGTTGGTATTTTTACAATTCCGGTGCGCGCCGCAGTTCAATATAATGTGCCGTTGATCGTCTGGGGTGAAAACTCGCAAAATGAATATGGCGGTCCTGCTGCGGCCGCAGAAAACAACGTGCTGACCCGCCGCTGGCTGGAAGAGTTCGGCGGGCTTTTGGGTATGCGCGTAACCGATATGATCGGCGTCGATGGTATTGAGAAGCGGCACCTCGTGCCTTATTCATACCCGACGGACGAAGAGCTGCAACGGGTTGGCGTGACCGGAATCTTTCTTGGCCATTACCTGCCGTGGGACGGCTATTCAAACGCCCTGATTTCCCAAGCTTTTGGCTTCATTTCTTTTGATAAGACGGTTGAAGGGTCAATCGTTAATTATGAGAATTTGGATAACTTACAGACTGGCATTCACGATTATTTCAAGTTTTTGAAGTTCGGCTTTGGCAGGTCGACCGATATCGCCTGCCTCCATGTCCGGCGCGGGCGCATAACGCGCCAAGACGCGATTGAAATGGTGAGATTACACGACGGCAAATTTCCTTGGACCTACTTGGGTGTGCCGATCAGCAAAATCCTTGAACCCATGAACATGGGCGTTGATGAGTTTATCGAGATTTGTGATAGGTTCACGAACAATGCGATTTTTGAGACTGATAGCCGGGGGAACCTCGTCAAGGACCGCCACGGAAATCTGAGCAAAAATAACTATGATAACTTGTAAGCGAAGTTCGATATCGTGCCAGTTCTAATCGTCGACTATGGCATGGGCAATATCGCTTCGGCTCAGCGTTCGCTCGAGGAATGCGGCGCTAAAGTCGTCGTCAGCGACGATCCAGCAAGCGTGAGCACAGCCGACCGCATAGTCGTTCCGGGCGTCGGCGCATTTCCCAAAGCAATGGAGCGATTAAACGCTATCGGATGGACTCAGGTGTTACGCACCGCTGCTCTGGTGGACCGTTTGCCTATTCTCGGTATATGTTTGGGCATGCAATTGCTTGCGGACATAGGCTTGGAGTTTTCGGAAACACCGGGCCTCGGGCTGATACCAGGTTCTGTTGAGAGAATCGTCCCCAGAGAACAGAGCGAACGGGTGCCGCATGTTGGCTGGAACGAAGTAAATCCGGTCGGCGATCCTGCACTATTCGCGTCCATCCCCTTTGGTGCGGACTTTTATTTCGTTCACAGCTATCGCTTCATAGCCAAAGACCGGTCGCATGTTTTAGCGACAACGCCTTAC
This sequence comes from Sphingomonadales bacterium, assembly GCA_031361925.1. GTDB lineage: Bacteria > Pseudomonadota > Alphaproteobacteria > Sphingomonadales > Sphingomonadaceae > Sphingorhabdus_B. The sequence goes on along the minus strand of JANLRW010000004.1, from coordinate 6,002 downwards.
TGCGACGAAGTGGTCGCAGCGGTTGGTCTAAACAATATATTCGGAACGCAGTTCCACCCCGAGAAAAGTTCAAAAGTAGGATTGCAGCTGTTACGAAATTTTCTCGCGCTAAAGATTTGACGCTATGCTGAAAATCAGGGTTATTCCGACGTTGCTGATGAGGGACGTCAATCTGGTCAAAGGGCCAGCCTTTGACAGTTGGCGGGCTGTCGGCTCGCCGATGCAGTCAGTAAAAGTTTTCAACCGGCGTGATGTCGATGAACTTATATTGTTGGATATTGCTGCTACTCCCAAGCGGTGCGGACCCGATATCAATATGGTCGCAAATCTGGCGCGCGAATGCTTTGTCCCGCTTACAGTGGGCGGAGGGATTACGAACATTGATCAGGTGCGAGCGTTGCTGGTTGCGGGGGCCGACAAGGTTGCGATCAATACTGCAGCATATTTGACGCCCGACGTCGTCACTAAAGCCTCCGAGCAATTCGGGGCTCAGTGCGTAGTCGCCGCGATTGATTACCGAACACACGCAAGTGGCGCGCGCGAATGTTTTAGCCACTGCGGAATCGTAGCGACCGGAAAAAGCCCTGTCGAATGGGCCAAACGGCTGGAGGAACTCGGTGCCGGAGAAATTTTGTTGACGTCGATCGAGCGCGATTCGATGATGACCGGATATGATCTCGAAACAATCAAGGATGTGGCGTCCGCAGTATCAATTCCCGTCATCGCCAGCGGGGGGGCGAGTAGCTATGCCGACATGCAGGCCGCTGTCGAGCACGGGGCGTCTGCGGTTTCGGCTGCCAGTATCTATCTGTTCACCGAAATGACGCCATTAGCTGCCAAAGCGCATCTTGCGTCGGCCGGCATTCCCGTCCGTCGGCACTTGCAGGATTGAGCCGATGCGCGTGGTAGCGGTCATTCAAGCACGGATGGGCTCAACGCGGTTGCCGGGCAAGATATTGATGGAGTTGGCCGGTAAACCCGTTCTGCGTCATGTTATTGACCGCGTTAAAGCGGCAGGTGTTTTTGACGAGGTTGCCGTTGCCACTACACAGAGGGATATTGACGACGAAGCGGCTCGCCTGGCGGACATTTGGGGCGCAACCGTAATCAGGGGCGACGAGGATGATGTCCTATCGCGCTATGGGATTGCAGCGGAAAAGACGAACGCGGACGCGGTGATGCGCGTCACTGCAGACTGCCCGTTGATCGACCCTGATGTTCTCGCGGCGATAGTGCTGCAGTTTAAGGCTGGCTCGGCATCGTTAGTCACTAATGCGCGACAACGAACTTTCCCAAGAGGTCTTGACGCCGAGTTGTTTGCGCGAACTGCTCTGGATGTAATGTTGCACGAGGCGGTTGAACCTTCGCACCGTGAGCATGTGACGCCGTTTCTATATGCCAATCCTCATCGCTTTGTGATAGCGGACCATCTTGGTGACGGTGATAATAGCGATTTGCGACTTACGCTCGATACTCCGGAAGATTTCGTTCTGCTTAGCAATATATTCGATGCATCGCTAAATTCCGAACGACTTGGCCTAAATGAGGTGTTAGAAATTTTGAATGTAAATCCCCATTGGCGGGACATCAACGCCCATATTGAACAGAAGAAAGCTTGATAATGATGACCACAGATGAATTCAAAACCGCACAGGAAGGCTTCTGGGCGGGTGAGTTTGGCAATGAATATTCAGAACGAAATATCGGTAAGAATTGGGTTGCGTCGAACACCGCAGTGTTCGCAAAAATACTGGCGCGCACCAGAGGTGTTCAATCGGTAATCGAGTTCGGTGCGAATATCGGCCTCAATCTCCGAGCGATCAATAATTTGATTGCCGAACCCGATTTTGCGGCAGTAGAAATCAACAGAGCCGCCGCCGCCGAGTTGCAGCAATGGGGTAAGGCAGAGGTCATTGAAAGTTCAATCCTCGATTTTTCGCCAACGCGTAAATGGGACATGGCGCTGATCAAGGGCGTACTAATCCACATCAATCCGAACGAACTTCCTGCTGTTTATGACAAGCTGTATGCATCATCTGGGAAATATATTTGTATTGTCGAATATTATAACCCGACTCCGGTTGCGCTGCCGTATCGTGGACATCAAGACCGTTTATTCAAACGCGATTTTGCTGGTGAGGTCCTTGACCGTTTTAGTGACCTGCAGCTGGTTGATTATGGCTTTTGCTATCACCGCGATACAAATTATCCGCAAGATGACGTGACGTGGTTTTTGTTGGAGAAAAAGTGACGGGTGTTGCCGACCGTCAATGCATCTTTTTTCGGGTCGATTCATCATTTCGGATCGGTTCCGGCCATTTGCGGCGGTGCTTGACGCTGGCGCGGGCCCTTCGTGAACAGGATGCGGAGATATCATTTGTCTGTCGAAATCAGAACGGGAGTTTGCACAGCGAAATAGTTGAGGCCGGTTTTGCGCTGCACTTATTGTCAGAACCGCCACCGACGGACACAGACGGCTATGCGGCTTGGCTTGGGGTAAATGAAGACGAAGACGTCCGGGAAACGCTTTCCGTCATCGGCGAAAGCGGTTGCGACACCTTAGTTGTAGATCACTACGCCCTCGGCGCTGAATGGCACGGTGTCGCGCGGAGATTGGCACGGCGCATCGTGGTAATTGATGATCTGGTAAGTCGCGAGCTTGATTGCGATGTCGTCATCAATACTGCGCCTGGCAGTCCGGGACGTTATGACATGTTGGTTCGCGACGGGGCACAGAAGCTGCTCGGCCCACAATATGCATTTATCGGGCCGTCCTTTACATCGAGGATGAAATCCCTGCCGGACAGAAGTCGCACAATCAGTGCGATCCTGATAACGTTCGGGGGTTTCGACAATGACAATATGGCCGGAGCTGCCATTGATGGTGTCCGTGCCGCACTGGGCGTATCCGTCACCATCCACGTAGTTTTGGCAAGCCAAGCTCCACACCTCGCGATGTTGCGCGCGAGGGCGGCAGATGACCCGCAGCTTTATCTCCACGTCGATACCAGGGAGATGGCTGGCCTAATGGCCGATTCAGACTTGGCAATAGGGGCCGCCGGAACAACTAGCTGGGAACGGGCATGTCTCGGGTTACCCAGCCTGATATCTGTTGCTGCCGAAAACCAGCGCGCGACAGCAATTGCACTTGCAGAATCGGGTTGTGCTATGGTGCTTCCAGAAGACGGGTTATTGCGTGATACGATCCGTCAGGCCGTCGCGACATTGTCCGACAATCCGGGCGTTCGGCGTCTAATGAGCGCGGCTGCTATGCGGACGGTCGACGGGCGAGGGATTCGACGAATTACCGACAACCTTGCGCCACGCCGCCTACATCTGCGCCGTGCTACGGAGATGGATAGCGAAAATTTATGGCGGTGGCGTAATGCAGAGCATGTCCGCGCGATGTCAATTTCTTCCGATCCAATAGATAAAGACAACCATGATATCTGGTTTGCGACCCGTTTGGCGGATAAAAACTGTATTTTTCTAATTGGTCGTCGGCAAGAAATCGACATCGGCATGGTTCGCTATGACATCGAAAATGGCATTGCACGCATATCGATTCATCTAGCTGACAACGCTCCAACCGGAGCGGGTCTTGGGTCATTTTTGCTCAATGAAGCAGACGCTTGGCTCGCAGCAAACCGGCTTGATGTGACCGCCGTTCACGCAGATGTTTTGCCTCAGAACAGCGCATCGCTTGCCCTTTTTCGATCGGCATCATATGAGCCTTTTCAACACCAATTCCGCCGGACAATCTTTAGATGACGCTTCCCGATATTGCCATCGGCCACCACCTGTTCGGGACTGGTCGCCCGCCTATGATTATCGCGGAGATGTCGGGCAATCATAACGGGTCGCTTGACCGCGCCCTTGAATTGGTCGTCGTAGCTGCACAATCTGGTGCCCATGCCCTTAAACTTCAAACCTACACTGCTGATACGATGACAATCGATATCGCCGAACGCGAATTTTTCATCGCCGATCCGAATAGCCTGTGGGCGGGAGAATCACTCTACGCGCTCTATCAGAAGGCCATGACGCCTTGGGAATGGCACAAGCCAATTTTCGATAAGTGCCGTGAATTAGGCATGATCGGGTTTAGCAGCCCTTTCGATACGACTGCGGTAGACTTTCTGGATGATCTTGGTGTGGAATGTTTCAAGATCGCTTCATTCGAAAATGTTGATTTACCACTGGTCCGCAAAGCTGCGTCAACGGGTAAGCCGCTTATCATATCCACGGGTATGGCAACGATCGCGGAGATTGACGAAGCGGTTGCGGCCGCGCGGGACGCTGGGTGCCAAAATCTGATATTGTTGAAATGCACCAGCAGCTATCCAGCGCCGCCGGAGAATAGCAACCTGGCGAACATTCCGCATATGCGTGAAATGTTCAATTGCCATGTCGGTTTTTCGGACCACACGATGGGTATCGGCGTTGCGGTTGCAGCCAGCGCGCTTGGCGCAATCGCCATCGAAAAGCATTTCACGCTTAGCCGTGACGATGGTGGTGTTGATGCCGCGTTTTCATCGGAACCCGACGAACTTGCGGCGATGGTATCTGAAACCGCGCGAGCTGCGGTGGCGTTCGGCCAAGTGCGCTACGGCCCCACCGAAGCCGACCGCAACTCGCTCCAGTTTCGCAGGACGCTTTATGTCGTTGAGGATATGCAGGCCGGTGATATTCTAACGCCCGAAAATTTACGCGCCATCCGTCCCGGTTTGGGGCTTTCTACGAAATACCAAGAAACGCTGCTGGGCAAGAAAGTGAGCCAACCCGTGGCGAGAGGAACAGCCATGAGTTGGGATCTGCTAGGCTGACTGTGAAAACACCTCATGGCCTAAAATCCGAATTCTAATCGCCAGTCTTTCTCAATATGAAAAATCCATTCGCGGTCTTCAGATCATCTGTCGAATAGCTAGAGAAAGCCGGGTTGATCGGTACCAACTTGGCATCCCGTGCTGCCCATTCAGGTTTTATGGCATCGGCGACCTCGGGGTAAAGCCCACATTCCTCGAAAATGCGGATATAGTCAGAATGACGTAGTCTGTTCTGATAGTGAATGTCGGGATTATACTTCTTCCAGTCGCGCTCGCTGAACCGATAGAAATTGAACATTCCGATCTCTGGATCGGCCGTAGCGTAATGATCATGATAGTCGATGATAAAACCGAAGAAGCCTTCGGGTTTAACTATCCGCAAACACTCCTTCAAAATCTGGCGAATGCTGCTCTCAGGAATATGCTCCAATGTTGAGGTGGAGTAAATCATGTCCACGCTTCCGGCTGGCAGCGCCGTGTCACGCGCATCGCCGGGGGCAAAATATTGGATATGGTATTTAGCCGCAAGATCAGAAAAATCCTCTACCGTCGGCCATTCACCGCCTAAGCGTAGGGCAAGTTGCCCGATCATGTTGTTGATCTGATCTAGCGTCGCATGGCGTGTAAGGTCATAACAATAAATCGCTTTTGCGCCGGCGTTGCTTAGCAGTAACGGGACCAGCAAATTGCGACCCGAGCCGAATTCCATGGCCGTTCCAGCTGGAGAACGCCGGACGAATTGTTCTACGTGATAATTGTACGCAGAAAAAGTCTCATCATCGAGTGTTTCAAAATAGCGGCCAGTTCCATATTTCTGCAGGGCCTTGTGGGCTGCTGCGCCAAAAGGGATTCGCTCCAGGAAAGAAAAAATCCGGGACTTCATTTTCCAATTCATAATTAACTTTCAATTTTCTGGACGCAAAGTGGGCACAATCTGCGCTATGTAAGCAGAATTACGCGCGGTTTTTATGGAGAAATATCGCGTGAGCAACAAAAAGCATAAGGTCGACAGCGTCGAGATATACAAAATCCAACTTTCGTCGCGGACCAGCGCGTAAACCGATACAAATAATCCAGCACTGGCAAGGCTGGCGACCGCAAGTTCGGAAAATCGTCCGGTTGCTTGCAGAAATATCGAATAAGGGTTGAACAAGCATATCCCAGCTGTAAGCGTAA
>JANLRW010000435.1:0-2104 GCA_031361925.1 Sphingomonadales bacterium | reverse complement strand
TCATTCGCGGTGTAATCAAGCCGCACGGTTTGCGCCTTGATAGTGATCCCGCGTTCCTTCTCAATGTCCATGTTATCAAGGACTTGTGCCGTCATCTCGCGGGCGGTCAGCCCGCCTGTCTGCTGGATCAGCCGGTCAGCGAGGGTCGACTTGCCGTGATCAATATGCGCGATAATACTGAAATTACGGATTTGTTCTAAGGGAGTAGACATGTTTGACGGCACATTTCGGAATCGAACGGAGCACCATAGCTCCAAGGTTGCGACGCCCCTAGCAGGGCGCTGCTATCGCATCAAGCGCGGCTCCGAAGCGGGCGTCGCCTTCGCCTTGGATTAACGCATAAGGCACACCGCGATTGTCGAGTTCGGCTTTGCATAGGGTAAAGAAATGGCGGCGCTCCTCTGCGCCTGCATAGACGCGCAGGCCGTCGTCTACGAACGGCAGGTCGATGTCGAGCAGCAGATAGAGATCGGCAAAACCGGTGAAGCGCTCGAACCAAGGGTCGCGGGTTTCAAACATCATCTCTGCCCAGACCGCCGTGATGAGCGGATCGGTGTCGAATAGCACCAGCTTTCCTTCGCGCGCAGCGGCAGCGCAGTTCATTGCATCCTGCGTTTCGGCGATGTGGACCAGTTCGGCCATGCCGATATTGGTACCATGGCCTTCGCAGTAAGCGCGGCCATATTCGGGGACGACTTCGCAACCAAAATACGCTGCCAGCCGCGTCCCAAGCGTCGATTTGCCCGTACTTTCGGGTCCATGGAGACAGATGCGTTTCATAGCCGCTGAGCTTTGCGCCATTCAATAAGCCCCGCAATCGCCAGCACCAGAAACACGCCATACAACCCTGCGGTCAGGTACAACCCCTTCGTCACGTAAAGCGGGATTGAGATGAGGTTGACGATAATCCAATAATGCCAGTTCTCGACAAAGCGCCGCGTCATCAAAATCTGCCCTGCGACAGAGAGCATCGCTACAGACGCGTCCCAATAGGGGTAGCTGGTGCCGGTATACGTTCCCATGAAACCACCCCAAGCCCAGATTGCGGTGAGCGACCCTGCGATCCACAGCGCATAGCCAAAAGCGGGTAGGTGGCGGACGACGATTTCGCCTGCATCGGCCTTGTTGCGGTGCCAACTCCACCAGCCGTAGAGGTTTACAGCGGCGAAAAATACTTGCAGCCCCGCATCGCTATATAGCTTCGCCTCGCGGAAAATGAGGAAATAGAGCGCGACCATGACCATCGCGACGGGGAAGTTCCACACCGAGCGCCGGATAACGAGGACGATGTTGGCGATGCCTAAAATAACGGCGACGATTTCTATCGGAGACATGTCGAACGATTTAGCGGTGTCGCAGTTTGAAGCAAGCGCCGCACGCGCGATTGACGCGCCGCAGACTCCGTGCAATCTCTTGCCGCAGGGACAGGAGAGGAGCAGCGCATGGCTGACAAGAAAAAAGCGGAGAAGAAGTCCAAGGCCAAGGGCTCGGCTTTCAGCAGCATATCAGGCGCATTTGACGCGGCCAATGATGCGACGTCAGCGCTTGGTCCGCTCGCTGGCTTGGCGCGGGAGGATTTTATCGGAGCCATCGGCCTGATGCTGCGGCAGACCGCGACTAATCCCGACAAGGCGTTCAAGGCGACCAAGGGTTTTAGCGAAGACGTGATGAAAATCATGACCGGCAAATCCGACCTAGCGCCCGACGCCAAGGACAAACGTTTCATGGACCCGGCATGGACCTTCAACCCGTTTTTCAAGGCGGGCGCGCAATATTATCTCGCGGTGCAAAAGGGCGTTAAAAGCTATATCGAAGACCTCGAAATGGACGCCATCGAACGCGACCGCGCCAATTTCGTCAGCCAGATGATCATGGACGCGCTCGCCCCGACCAACAGCCTGATCGGTAACCCGACCGCACAAAAAAGGCTGGTGGACTCGGGCGGGCTGAGCCTCGTGAAAGGCTTTTTGTTGACCTGGCTCACCATCATGTCGTTGTGAACCATGTCGTTATAGGCGTTTTTCAGGCCCTTCACGAGGGACAGCCCGCCTGAGTCCACCAGTCTTTTCTGCGCCGTCGGGTTGCCAATCAGGCTGTTGGTCGG